>JAFLUH010000040.1:0-4221 GCA_022508895.1 Oscillospiraceae bacterium | reverse complement strand
GGAGAAGCTTGAACAGGAAAAGAAGGCAAACGCAAAAGAGGTCGAGGAATACGAGAAGCAGATACAGGAGGAGATAAGGAAAGCCCAGCAGGGCAGCTCTCAGGTATATCAGGACGGCGAGTGGTGGTACCCGCTGGACAGCAAGCACAACGTAGTGACAACTTATTTCGGCTACGACGACTGGCGCAGCGGCAATCACTCCGGCGTGGACCTGTGGAGCGGCAGCATAAACGGAGCCAACATCTACGCTTCAAAGAGCGGCACGGTAATAACGGCAAAGACCGATTACATACCCGGCTACAGTTACGGAAAGTATGTAGTTATCGACCACGGCAACGGCTACTCCACCCTGTACGGGCATTGCAGCGCTATCTACGTCACCGTGGGACAGCAGGTAAATCAGGGCGACGTCATTGCTGCGGTAGGAACCACAGGCTGGTCGACGGGTCCTCACCTGCACTTTGAGGTGAGAATAAACGGCATAGCCCAGAACCCCTTCAACTACATAACCAGACCGTAATACAGAACAGAACAACATCAGGTAATTTTTATGAACAAGAAGCTTTCAGTTGGCATGGCGATAAGTCTTATCGCCATCGCCTGTGCAATAACCTATGTGGTGACCATAACGGTATCCACCAATATGTTCAACCGTCGAATAGGCGGCGTGACCCAGCGTGAGGAGATATACTCCAAGATAGAGGAGATAGACACCTATGTGCGGAACGCCTCCTACTACGACATCGACGAGGAGACGCTCATATCCGCCATCGTAAACGGCTATGTGGACGGTCTTTCCGATTCTCACGCCGAATATCTGACTGCGGCTCAGGCGTACAAGCGCCAGCAGCTTGACAGCGGCACACTGGTCTCCATCGGAGTCGAGGTCAGCAGGGAGGAAAGCGGCTACCTTATCGTAGACAAGATATACGTCGGCTCTCCCGCAGATTCTCTTGACATAAGGGTAGGGGACATAATAACCGAGGTAGCCGGCAGCAACGTACTTGAAATAGGTGCGGAGGCGGCAATGAGCGCCCTTGACGGCGACGACGGCACCAACGTGCGCATATCCGTCCAGAGAAGCGGCGAGACCATCACCCTCACCGCCACCCGCCGCTCCTTCATCATTCGCTCCGTCAGCTCGACCTTGGTATCCGGCTACGGCTACATCAGGATAGACACCTTCAACGGGCTTACAGGCGACCAGTTCGTCTCCGAGCTGCAAAGCCTTGAAGCGCAGGGCGTGTACGGCTATGTAATAGACGTGCGGGGCACCGACGGCACCTACGGCTGCTTACAGCAGATGCTGAGCAGGTTCATATCCGCTCAGCTTCTCGCAAACGCCCGCTACAAGGACGGCACCGTTGCGAAATTCCTTGAAGTGACCGGCGAAGCGACGGTAGACGTTCCGGTGGTAGTGATAGCCGACGAGAGCACCTCAGGCGCAGCCGAGCTGTTCACGGTATGCATGAAGGATTTTGCCGGAGCAAAGGTGGTAGGGAAACAGACCGCAGGACACGGCGAGGTCACCGAGACCAAGAACCTCTCCGATGGCACTGCGATAGTGCTGACTACGGCGGAGCTTCTCCCCACAGGTCAGACTTCCATTGAAGGCGGCGTCAAGGTGGACTTCTCGGTGGATCTTACGGCCGACATGAACACTGCGCCCACGGAAACGGCGGTATCCGACCCACAGGTGAAAAAAGCCTTTGAGGTACTGGAAAGCATGAAAAATCAGTAAAATATATAATAAATAAACAAACGGAGGAAACAACATGGCAGCAAAACAGACTGTACTCACAAGCGAAGGACTTCAGAAGCTCAAGGACGAGCTGGAGGAGCTGAAAAGCGTAAAAAGGCGTGAAATAGCCGACAAGATCAAGGTAGCTCTTTCTTTCGGCGACCTTTCGGAAAACAGCGAATATGACGAAGCGAAAAACGAGCAGGGTATAATCGAAGCCCGCATCGCCGAGATCGAAGCCACATTGCAGAACGTAAAGGTGCTGGATTCCAGCGACCTTTCCACCGAGCACATCAGCATAGGCAACAAGGTAGTGCTGAAGGATCTGGAAACGAACGAGGAAATGGAGCTTCACATCGTAGGCTCCAAGGAAGTGGACATGAAGAGCGGCAAGATATCCGACGAATCTCCCGTAGGCAAGGCTTGTCTTGGAAGGACAAAGGGAGAGGTCATAGATGTGGAAGCGCCTGTCGGTGTTCTGAAATTCAAGATACTTGATATAGGCAAGTAATGAATATCCGCTGCGTATGGGAGCATAACGGCTCTGACACCATCATTTTTTCGGACAATTTTGTCGGTGCGTTTACCCGAGGCGTATCAAGGGAACAAGCCCTTTCCAAGATGCAGGACGAGGTCATTTCCTACCTGCATTGGACGGGCGACCCGATCCCCGAAGCCTTCACCGCCGAAATAGTGCAGGAAAAGCAGTCCGATCTGAATATCCGTGAAGCCGACAGCGACGTTATCTTTGACAGCGAAAGGGAACCGCTGACAGAAAAGGAATACACCCGCCTGAAAAGCCTATGCCTGAGATCGGCACAGGATTTTCTGCTTTTGTACGGTTCCGTACCCGACAAGAACAAGTCTGCTTTCCCCGAGCGTACAGCTTTCTACGGCGATGTTCCCCGCACTGCGCAGGAAATGTACGACCACACCAAAAACGTAAATTCTTACTACTTCGGAGAGATAGGTACGGAAGCCGACAACGGCGGAGATATTCTGCAATGCCGTGAACGTGGTTTTGCCCTGCTTGAGGACAAGCGTGACTTTCTCGGCAACAAAGTCTATTTGGGCAGTTACAATGAGGAATGGAGTCTGCGAAAGCTCCTGCGCCGCTTTATCTGGCACGACAGGATACACGCAAAAGCGATGTACAGAATGGCAGTAAAGACCTTCGGCTCCTGCACGGATATATTTCATTTCGGAAGCGACTGCCTTAGCGGAGAAAAGAACGGCACATGAAGCGCAAAGTCACGGCATTGGCATTTGCCGCACTATCCGCAGCCGTTTTTCTGCTTCAGAACTGCAGCAGCGACGGCTTAAAGCCAAATATGTAAATTGAACGGTAAAATAAATATTAACCAACTACTATGAGGGATCATCTATGTCAAACGAAAACATAAATCAGGAAAACACTGAGCTGACGGAAGAGCAGCTTCAGGAGCAACTGAGCGAGCAGCACCGCATAAGGATAGAGAAGCTGACCCAGCTCAAAGCTGACGGAAAGAACCCATACGAGATAACCAAATTCCCCGTAACTATCCACAACGCCGAGATAAGAGCGGATTTCGATAAGCTGGAAAACGAAACTGTTTCGATCGCAGGCAGAATAACAAGCTGGCGTGACATGGGCAAGGCGAATTTCATAGATATCCGTGACAGCAGCGACCGTATGCAGGTCTACGTCCGCATCGACGACATCGGCGAGGACAGCTTCAGGGAGTTCAAGAAGTGGGACTTGGGGGACATCGTAGGCGTGACCGGCTTCGTGTTCCGCACCAAGCGGGGCGAGATCTCCGTTCACGCCAAGGAGATAACCCTCCTGTCCAAGTCTCTCCTCCCCCTGCCCGAAAAGTGGCACGGCTTAAAGGACAAGGAGGAGCGCTACCGCAAGCGCTATCTCGACCTTATCGCCAACCCCGAGGTAAAGGACACCTTCGTGACCCGCTCCCTTATCCTCCGTGAGATACGCAAATACCTTGACGATTTAGGTTACATCGAGGTGGACACCCCCGTGCTCCACACCCTTGAGATAGGCGCCTCTGCCCGCCCCTTCGTCACCCACCACAACGCCCTCGATATAGACATGTACCTGCGCATAGAAACGGAGCTGTACCTGAAGCGCCTTATCGTAGGCGGCTTTGACAAGGTGTACGAGGTAGGCAGGATTTTCCGCAACGAAGGCATGGACGCCACCCACAACCCCGAGTTCACCAGCATAGAAATGTATCAGGCGTACACCGACTACTTCGGCATGATGGACCTGATAGAGAATCTGTACCGCACCGTTGCAACCAAGATATGCGGCACCGATACGGTAAACTATCAGGGCACCGACATCGAGATAGGCAAGCCCTGGGCACGCATGACCATGGTAGAGGCGGTGAAGAAGTACGCCGAGGTCGATTACAGCGCATGGGACACTGACGAAGCAGCCCGCACCGCCGCCAAGGAAAAGCACGTCGAGGTAGACGCAAATG
>JAFLUH010000004.1:4052-58101 GCA_022508895.1 Oscillospiraceae bacterium | reverse complement strand
TATCCGCCAAGCTCGGTGGGGTTTGCACTTATTACCTCGGTCTTCCAGTTTTTTGACTGTGCATAGAGAGAGTACATTCTGAAAAGAGAGTTGGCAAAAAGCGCCGCTTCGTCGCCTCCCGCTCCTCCTCTGATCTCGACTATAACGTTTCTGTCATCGTCAGGGTCTTTGGGAAGAAGCAAAATCTTCAGCTCTTCTTCAAACTTCTCCATGTTGGTGCGGCTTTCGTCATACTGGAGCTGCGCCATTTCCTTGAATTCCTTGTCAACACCGCTTTCATTCAGTATCTGGCAGGCTTCTTCATATTCATCGCAGGCTTTTTTGTACTCCTTGTACTTTTCCACTATGGGGGAAAGCTGCTTGTATTCCTTCATCAAAGCCTTATATTTAGCCTGATCGTTGATGACCTCCATGTCGATAAGGCTTTCGTTTATCTTTTCAAGGCGCTTTTCGGCATTTTTCAGCTTGTCAAGCATATCTGGTTCCTTTCATACAAAATTAAGTTTCTGTTACGACCTTTTTTATCTTCTTTTCACACTTACTCCTCGGCACCATAAAATCATGCCCGCATTTTTCGCATTTCAATCTGAAATCCGCTCCCACACGCATCACCTGCATACGGTTCCCACCACATGGATGAGGCTTTTTCATCTCGAGTATATCGCCTATTTTTATATCCATATCTACACCTGCAAATCAAAGGTTTTGATTTCTTTGTAAGGATCGCATACTGCAACGGATAGTTTTTCGACAACTGCCATTATGGGCTGAAATTTTTCAAGTGCAGCTTCTGTCGCATTTTGTATCGAAGCTTTATCCAGCTTTACTGCAAGCGAAATATGCGGCACCCAGTTATAAGGCGTATAGATCCGATTACATTCATAGCCTTTTTGCCGGAGTATCTGATTAGCTGTTTTGCAAGCATTGAGTAAATGTTCATTCAAAACAGGTGCGGCAAATATAACATGTGGGTTGAAAATGCCCACAGATACGATCGGAATATCAAATCTGCTCAATGAAGCAGCGATATCGGCTGTAATGCCATTGACCCCATCATTAATGTCAGCATTGAAGTCAGCTATGGTGATATGCGGAGGGATATGGTTGGAAATCATATAATCATTTCCCGCATAATTCGCAACATATTCTGTAATTTTCTGTATTTCATCAGCGCTATTATCATCAAAGCGAAGAACTACTGCATATTCCAAGGTCGCCACCTGCCTATTTATTCATAATTCCCATCACATAAACGTCCTGTACATTATTAAACCCGTTTTTCTCATAATATCCGATCAGCTCCCGACTTTCAGCTATAAGCTCAACATATAAATAATCCTTGTATTTCTCCCTTACCAGACGCAGCAATTCCTTGCCGATACCGACCTTCTGGTATTCGGGACGCACCAGAAGATAATGCACATAAGCCGTCAGCTCGCCGTCATCTATTGCGTTGATAAGTCCCACCAACAGATCGTTATCCCATGCAGTAAACACGGTCTCACAGTTGTTCAGTGCTTTGTACAGCCTTTCGGGATAATCGGCAGAGAGCCAGTTGACTGATTTGAACAGCTCCTGAAGCTGCTGCTGCGAAAAGCATCTTTTATCTGTAAAAGTAATCATTATTTTTGTTTCCCAATGCCAAAATGCAATTATTTTCCATAACATTATAGCACAAAATGCATGGAAATGCAATAAAAACAAGCCAATAAGTGCTTGTTTTTAAGTGTTTATTTCTTTAATATCCCAAAGGAATATTAAGCGCTTGTTTTTCATAAGCATTACCAAAACAAAACTGTGGAGGTAAAAAATGTCTGAATTTTACCCTGAAGGAGAATTGATAGGCAGTGAGGACAACCGCAAAGCAATTTCAAGTGAAGAAAAGCTGCGGGAATGTATTTTAAGCGGAAAAATTCTTGAAGCGCCATGCATCGTGTGTGACAGCAGACATAACCTTATAGTAGATTTCGGCTTTATAAAGGGGATAATCCCACGGACTGAGGGCGCCATCGGAATAGATGACGGGACGACCCGTGACATTGCGCTAATATCCCGTGTGAATAAAGCGGTCTGCTTTAAAATAACCGCATTTGCCAACAATGAATATGGCAAAAAAATAGCCATTCTCAGTCGAAAAATGGCGCAGCAGGAATGCATAAGCAACTACATATCAACGCTTGTTCCGGGAGATATAATAAATGCAAAGGTAACACATCTGGAGCAATTCGGCTGCTTTGTAGACGTGGGTTGCGGTATCCCCTCTCTTATTCCAATAGACGCAATATCAGTCTCAAGGATAAATCATCCGTCCAACAGAATGACTGTGGGACAGAATATAAAGGCGATCGTTAAAAGTCTTGATAACGGCAAGATATCTCTTTCACATAAAGAGCTTCTGGGGACGTGGGAGGAAAATGCTGCGTTTTTCAAGGCAGGAGAAACCGTAACAGGCTGCGTAAGAAGCATAGAAGACTATGGAATATTCGTGGAGCTGACGCCAAATCTTGCAGGATTGGCCGAGCTTAAAGAGAACGTGCATGTCAATCAGCACGCAAGTGTGTTTATAAAGGCGATAATACCCGAAAAGATGAAGGTAAAGCTTATAATAGTCGACACCTTTGACAGCGGATATGCACCAAATGGGTTCAAATATTTTATTGAAAGCGGGCACCTTGACAGTTGGGTTTACTCCACATCTGATTCGGATAAGATCATTAAGACTGTTTTCTGATCTTTTCTCTGTATTCCCTAGCGGCTTGTTCCAGCTTGTTGTCACCAAATTTGTAATATACCCTGTCCTTCAATTCATCAGGCAGATACTGCTGCTCGACATAGTGATTGGGAAAATCGTGGGGGTAAAGGTAATGCTGTCCTTTGACCGCAGCTCCTTCCCCATCGTAATGCTTGTTTTGCAAATGACGGGGAAAATCCCCCACAATGCCGCTCCGCACGTCTGCAACGGCTAAATCCTTTGCTGCGGCTGCACTGTTGGACTTGGGACTTGTGGCAAGCAAAATGACCGCTTCCGCCAGCGGTATTGACGCTTCAGGAAGACCCACCTGCAAAGCAGCGTCAACACAGGCTTTTGTCACAACTATTCCGTTGGGATACGCAAGACCTATGTCTTCAGCTGCGATAACCAGCAATCTGCGGCAAACCGATGGCAGATCGCCCGCTTCCAAAAGCCTTGCCATATAGTGCAGGGCTGCATTTTCATCGGAGCCGCGTATTGACTTCTGGAACGCCGAAAGGAGGTCATAATGCTGGTCGCCGTCACGGTCATATCTCATATTGCTGCGCTGGGTCAGCTCCTTTGCAAGCTCATAAGTGATTTTCTCTCCGTTGGCGGAAAGGACACAAAGCTCAACAGTGTTAAGAGATTTTCTCACATCTCCTCCACAGCCCTGTGAAATATGTTCATAAACTCCTTCTTCTACAGTTAATTCCCTTCCCGTTTCATCGAAAATGAGCTGAAAACCTCTTTTAATGGCAGGAATTATCTCCTCAGGAGTCAGCGGAAGGAACTCAAACACCGTACAGCGGGATAAAATGGCATTATAAATATAAAAATAGGGATTTTCCGTAGTGGAAGCTATAAGCGTTATCTCTCCGTTTTCAATATACTCCAACAGACTTTGCTGCTGTTTCTTGTTAAGGTACTGTATCTCGTCCAAATACAGTAAAATGCCATTTACAGCAGACAATGTGTAACGTGAAGCAATTATGTCCTTTATCTCAGCAGTTGACGCAGATGTGCCGTTCAGCTTGTGGAGGGACATATTGCTTTTCGCTGCGATTATATTTGCTACAGTAGTTTTTCCCACACCTGACGGTCCGTAAAATATCATATTTGGTATGCTTCCGCGTTCAATGATATTTCTCAAAGGCTTCCCTTCTCCGAGAATATGTGACTGTCCAAAAACCTGATCAAGCTCTGAAGGACGTATTTTGTCTGCCAGCGGCATAAGGTTCACTCCTTGTAATAAACCCGCCACGGTCATGTGACGGGTTTTTGCTTGTTTAAAGCGCCTGAGCGCTCTTTATGTTGTATTTGTTCAGCAGGGATTTTATCTTCATGTGAGGATCGATCACCTTGCTGGTAGAGATATCATGGTTTATAGCTACAATAAGATATGCTATGTACTTTGATACGTCCACTTCCTTGAACCAATTGCGGGACAGGAGATCGGGAGTTCTGTAGGTCAGATTGGTACCAAAAACATAGTCGATCATACCCTCTGCGTATGCCTTGTCAAATTTATCAAGACCGTTTGTGAATATAGGATATGTAGCGTAAGCAATTATGCGCTTTGCCTTGCGCTTTTTCAGCTCGTAGGCTATATCAAGCATGGAATCGCCGGAGGAAATTATATCGTCTGAAATAAATACGTTTTTGCCTTCAACGGAGTTGCCGAGATATTCATGTGCAACAATGGGGTTTCTGCCATTCACTATCCTTGAGTAATCACGCCTTTTGTAGAACATTCCCATCTCTACGCCAAGGACGGAAGCGTAATACATATTGCGGTTCAGCGCTCCTTCATCAGGACTTACCACCATGAAGCTTTTCGGAGAAACGTCCAAGTCCTTGATCTCCCTGAACATGGTCTTGAGCACCTGGTATGAGGGCATTACATTGTCAAAGCCCATAAGCGGTACGGCGTTGCAAACTCTTGAATCATGAGCGTCAAATGTGATTATATTGGAAACACCCATTGCCTGAAGCTCCTGAAGCATCACCGCACAGTCAAGGGACTCTCGGTAATTTCTCCTGTGCTGTCTTCCGCCGTAAAGTATGGGCATAACCACGCTTATTCTGTGAGCTTTACCGCCCATAGCCTGAATAATGCGCTTCAGGTCCTGAAAATGGTCGTCAGGAGACATATAATTCTCTTTTCCGAACATTTTGTAGGTGCAGCTGTAATTTCCCACATCAACGATTATAAAGATATCGTCGCCTCTTATGGAGGTTTTTATAAGTCCCTTACCGTCACCTGATGAAAACCTCGGACATTCGGTATCTACCAGATATGTATCCTGAGCATACTGTGTGTTGGCAGACCACTGGACGAGGTAATAATTTATCTTTTCACCCAGATCTTTGGCGCCATCGGTAGCGATTATACCCAAAGGAGCTACCTGCTCCTTTGAATTAAAAACGATAGTGCTGGCTTTTTCAGTCATTTCAACGTCCCTTTCTTAAAGCGGTTTATTCGTAAAGAGGATACTTTGAGCAAATTGCGTTGACTATACTTCTGGCCTTATCCAGATTAGCTTCAAAATCGGTTGCCACAAGGTAAATGCTTTCTCCGATCCTGACCATATCTTCTTCTTTAAGTCCACGGGTCGTAACAGCGGCAGTGCCTATTCTTATGCCGCTGGTGACAAAAGGCTTTTCAGGGTCGTTAGGAATGGCATTTTTGTTGACAGTAATATAAACATCGTCCAGACGGTGTTCCAAGTCTTTTCCTGTAACCTTGAAAGGACGGAGATCGACCAGCATAAGGTGATTATCGGTACCGCCGGATACAAGACGGAATCCCCTCTTTACCAGATCATCTGCCAATGCCTGTGCGTTTTTAATTATCTGCTTACCGTATTCCTTAAAGGAGGGTTCCAGAGCTTCCTTGAGGCAAACCGCCTTAGCGGCAATAACGTGCATGAGCGGACCGCCCTGTGTGCCGGGGAAAATGGCTTTGTTTATCTTCTTGGCGATCTCCTCGTCGTTGCAGAGTATCATGCCGCCTCTGGGTCCTCTGAGGGTCTTGTGAGTAGTGGTAGTTACTACATCTGCATAAGGTATGGGCGACATGTGGACGCCTGCCGCAACAAGTCCGGCAATGTGAGCCATATCTACCATAAAGTAAGCACCAACCGACTTTGCGATCTGTGATATTTTCTCAAAATCAATTGCTCTGGGGTATGCGCTGGCACCTGCAACTATCAGCTTGGGCTTATTCTGCTCTGCAAGACGCCGCAGCTCCTCATAATCTATAGTCTCTGTCTCGTCACTGAGACCGTAGGGAACAAATTTAAAATATTTTCCCGACATATTTACGGGTGAACCGTGAGTAAGATGTCCTCCGTGAGCAAGGCTCATGCCGAGAACTGTATCGCCGGGCTCCAAAAGTGCAAAGTAAACGGCTAAGTTAGCCTGCGCACCTGAATGGGGCTGAACGTTGGCAAAGTTGCAGCCGAAAAGCTTTTTGGCACGCTCGATAGCAATCTCCTCAACTACGTCCACACACTGGCAGCCGCCATAATAACGTTTGGAAGGATATCCCTCGGCATACTTATTTGTAAGAACGCTTCCCATTGCGGCCATAACTGCAGGAGATACGATATTTTCGCTTGCGATAAGCTCTAAGTTGCGCTTCTGACGTTTAAGCTCCTCGTTCATTGCCTCGGATACTTCTTTGTCGTAGCTTTCCAGAAAGCCGATGGTGTTTACAAGATTGTTGTACATAACTGCTCCTCTCATACGTTATTATTCACAGACTTTTACCTTACTATGGATATATTCTCCATTATATTATACTTGCTTTTTGGAGTAATTTCAATACTTTTGTAAAAATATTTGTTATTTTGGGCAAAGCACTGCCGACAAAGGTTTTAGCAAAGCAGATATTGACAGTTACAAAAATATATGCTAAGATATTTGCAATCAAAGAAGGGGGGTGAATGATATGAAACGTTATATTTTCTCTTTTGGAAATCATGTCATTCACTGGTATAAGGCATAAAAGCGGTCTATACCTTCATGTGATGATAAATTCAAGTGTTTCCGAAAGGGGACACTTTTTATTATGACCGCATTTATGGAGGATCTATGCAGAAATTGACCTATTTGCAAATTGACAAAAACAGCGAAGAGCACTTTGAAAAGGCAAAATCACTATGGCTGCCGTTTATTTGTGAGGTGAATGAACATGACGGCACAGCGGAAACAGAGGAGGAAATAATCGATAGTCTGAGGAAAAGAATAAGCATACAGGGCAGTCGTCCGGATATGCACTTTGAGATAGCATTTCTTGATGATATGCCTGTGGGGATAGCCATGTTTGCAATCGACACCGGTACGGTTTATGGCTTACTGGAAGCAGGATACGGCACCGTGATGGGATTTTTTGTCAAACCCGAACATAGACGCAAAGGATTGGGACGGGAATTTTTCTGTCACATTGAAGAAATTCTGAAAAAAGACGGTGCACCAAAGATATATCTTACGCCCGACGGTGTTACGGGTGAGCCGTTCTGGAAAGCGGTGGGATTTACGGACAGCGGGAAAGTCGATCCTGACAACAAAATGCATATCTATATTAAAGAAGTAAATTTGATGATTGGGAATGAACTTGAATCGCTGTATGAAGCTGTTCCTGTAAACGGGAATGAAGACACAAGTTTTGTTACAAGATTTTACGGTGGAAACATTGAACCACTGCATGGAAGAAAAATAACGTGTGAGGAATGGTGCGATCTTATTTCACAAAATGACCCCGATGAAGCACATTTTATTATCCATAAAGACGCAATGCCTGTTGCTTGGCTCAAGCTGAACGGAATTTCAGACGGCGAAACGGGCTGGATATCTATGCTTGCAGTTGACCCTCCCATGCAGCATAAGGGAGTGGGAAAGTACGCAATTGAGTTTTCTGAACAGTTTTTTTCGTTCCAAAGGCAAGAAAAAAGTAGGAATTCACACTACTGACGATAATATCCCTGCACAGAATTTGTACAAAAAATGCGGATATGAGATCACGGAATACGGCGAATGCACAACAGGTGACGGAATGTATCGAATGGGATATACATTCTTAAAAAAAATTACATAATACTGCAAAAATCGCTCGCAGATTTAAATTCTGCGAGCGATTTATCAATCACCAAACGAAATACCGATATCCCGTGCCGCAACCACGACCTTATCCTCCAAAGAAACAAATTTTGTTTTCATTGTAACATCAGAAAGCTTATTTTCCCCTATCTCGGTACCTATTTTTGCTACAGTATATCCGTACTTTTCTTCAAGAATCAGCCTTGCCGCCCTTGCACCGAACTTTGTGGCAAGGATACGGTCATAAGCGGAGGGACTTCCGCCTCTCAGCATGTGACCGGGCACTACCGTTCTTGTCTCATAGCCTGTAATACTCTCTATATCCTTGGCAATTCGGGCAGTTGCCGTATTATAACCGTTTTCGTTTCTTATGCGCATACGGTCTTTTTTCTTCATTTTTGATTCTGCAATATCCATACAGCCCTCTGCCACTGCAAGAATGGAGAAGGATTTGCCCGCCTTGGCACGGGAATCTACTGCTTTCGCAACCTTCTCTATGTCATAAGGTATCTCGGGGATAAGGATTATATCAGCTCCGCCTGCAACTCCCGTATAAAGCGTGAGCCAGCCTGCCTTGTTGCCCATTATCTCTATCACCATTACCCTGCTGTGAGAGTTAGCGGTAGTGTGGATACGGTCTACAACTTCTGTTCCTATATCCACTGCAGTATGAAATCCGAAGGTTACGGAAGTGCCCCAAATATCATTGTCAATGGTTTTGGGAAGCCCGATCACATTTAAGCCTTCCTCTGAAAGAAGATTTGCGGTCTTGTGAGTGCCGTTGCCTCCCAAAGTCAGAAGGCAATCCAACTTCCGATTTTTATAGGTCTGCTTCATCTCGGCAACTTTATCTATATTATCGTCCTCTACCACCTGCATCAGCTTGTACGGCGTTCTTCTTGTGCCGAGGATAGTTCCGCCCTGCGTCAGAATACCGGAAAAATCCGAGGGCTTCATTTCCTTGCACTCATTGTGGATAAGCCCGTGAAAACCGTCAGAAATACCGACGATCTCCACATTGTCTTCACCTATAAAGTTGTAGCAGGCTTTTGCAACGCCTCTTATCGTAGCGTTAAGTCCGGGGCAGTCTCCGCCGCTGGTAAGTATCCCTATTCTGCGTTTTGCCATAATGGTGTCCTTTCTTTTAGGCTTCTTGTTAAGCATTATTTATTATACAGCAAACACTTATAAAGGTCAATACAAAATCACTATATTTTTGTGTAAATCGCATAAAAATCTATTGACAAAAGAAGCCAAATATATTAAAATATTATTAACCGTTGATATTCAATGTTCTTTTCTCAAACAAATTTACGAAAGGATAAACACAATGGCTTACATTTTAGGCGTAGACATTGGAACATCGGGTACTAAAACAGTTCTCTTCTCAGAGGACGGAGTTCCCGTTGCATCCGCAACATACGAGTATCCGCTTTATACTCCTCAAAACGGTTATGCGGAGCAAGAGCCGCTCGACTGGTGGAACGCAGTTGTAAACGGAATTAAACAAGTCATAGCCGAAAGCGGCGTAGTAACCTCCGAGATAAAGGGCATTGGTCTTTCGGGACAAATGCACGGCTTGGTAATGCTGGACGCCGATGGCAAGGTGATCAGGCGAAGCATTATCTGGTGTGATCAGAGGACGGCTAAGGAAGTAGTTGAGATAACCGATAAGGTTGGAGCAGACAGGCTGATAGATATTACTGCCAATCCTGCCATTACCGGCTTTACTGCAGCAAAAATAATGTGGGTGAAGAACAATGAGCCGGAAAACTATGAAAAATGCCGCCACATTCTGCTCCCCAAGGACTATATCAGATTTATGCTTACAGGCGAGTATGCCACAGAGGTTTCCGACGCTTCGGGTATGCAGCTGCTGGATATTCCCAACCGCTGCTGGTCCGATGAAGTGCTGAATAAGCTTGGAATTGACAAGTCACTGCTGGCGAAGGTATATGAAAGCCCTGAGATCACAGGTAAGATCACCAAGCGTGTTGCCGAGCTTACAGGTCTTGCCGAAGGTACCATAGTTGTAGGCGGTGCAGGCGACAACGCTGCCGCTGCTGTAGGAACAGGCGTTGTGGAGGACGGAAAGGCTTTCACCACAATAGGCTCCAGCGGCGTGGTTTTTGCTCATACCAACGATATTTCAATAGATAAAAAAGGAAGAGTACATACCTTCTGCTGCGCAGTTCCGGGATGCTGGCACGTCATGGGTGTAACCCAGAGCGCGGGTCTTTCCCTCAAATGGTTCAGGGATAATCTTTGCTGGAGTGAGATGGAAACGGCGCTTAATATGGGCGTTGATCCATATTACCTTACAGACAAGGAGGCGATGGAGGTCCCCATCGGAGCGAACAGACTGATTTATCTGCCCTATCTTAACGGCGAAAGAACGCCTCATCTTGATCCAAACTGCCGAGGTTCATTTGTCGGTCTGTCCACAATGCACAAGAAAAGGGATATGATAAGAGCGGTTATGGAGGGCGTTTCCTATTCTCTCAGAGATTGCGTGGAGGTTATGAGAGAAATGCAGATAAACGTTACCGACATGATGGCTTGCGGTGGAGGCGGCAGTTCCCCGCTGTGGAGACAGATGCTGGCTGACCTGTATGGTTGTCCTGTAAAAACAACACAAAACAAGGAAGGACCCGCTTTAGGCGTCGCTTTACTGGCGGCAGTTGGGACAGGAATATACTCTTCCGTTCCCGAAGCATGCAATGCGGTTATAATGCCCGACAAGGTACAGGAGCCTGTTGCAGAAAATACAAGAGAGTATGAAAAGGTATATGCGGTATACAAAAAGCTGTATCCTGCTATGAAATCATGCTTTGAAGAACTGTCAAATATTTAATTAAAGGAGATAAAAAATGAAACTGTTTATTGACACCGCCAATGTTGCGGACATCAGAAGGGCCAACGATATGGGTATTATCTGCGGCGTAACCACCAATCCTTCCCTTATTGCAAAGGAGGGACGCGACTTTAAGGAGGTAGTTACCGAGATCACAAGTATTGTTGACGGTCCTATTTCCGCAGAAGTTATTTCGCTGGAGGCTGATAAAATGGTTGAGGAAGCCCTTCCTCTTGCAGCTATCCACAAAAACATCGTAATCAAGCTCCCAATGTGTGAGGAAGGTCTTAAAGCCTGCAAGCAGCTCACTGCCAAGGGGATAAAGACCAACGTTACACTGGTATTCTCTGCTGCTCAGGCACTGCTTGCGGCGAAGGCAGGCGCTACCTTTGTAAGCCCATTCCTCGGCAGACTTGATGACATCGGCATGGAAGGAATGTGCCTTATTGAGGAGATCGTTGATTTGTTCAACGCTTCTTCCACCATCGAAACCGAAATAATCGCCGCTTCCATACGCAATCCTATCCACGTTACCGCTGCTGCAAGAATGGGCTGCCATATTGCAACGGTTCCTATGAGCGTGCTGCTGCAGATGCTGAAGCATCCTATGACCGATAACGGAATTGAGCGTTTCCTAAAGGACTGGGAAGGCTTTACAAAAAAGTGATCAAACGTTAATGCAAAATCAAAGAGCTGACATTAGTATCGGCTCTTTGTTTTTGTCTGTAAAATAAGTGCTATCGGGGGTAATTATGCAGGATATTCTTTTTCACACCGATGAATACATATTCAGCTACCGTGCTGCAGGAATATGTATACACAACGGTTCAGTTTTGCTGCAAAAGCCTGTCGGTTCCAATGATTATGCTTTTCCCGGAGGACATGTCGAATTTGGTGAAACCAATGAGCAGACACTTATTCGTGAGTTCAAAGAGGAGATCGGAGCAGATATCAAAGTAGGAGATTTAAAATGGGTAGGTGAACTGTTTTTTCCTTGGGGCGATAAACCTTGTCATCAGATCTGCATATACTATGAAGTTGAAATAACAGATGAAAGAACACCGAAAAGTGGGTATTTTACAGGTTCGGAGCTGCATGAGAATAAAAAATTCGATATGGAATTTCACTGGATACCTGTTGAAAAAGCAAATGACTATCAGATATATCCTGCTCAGGCGGGCGAATGGCTGAGGTCCGGTGATAAAGACGTAAAACATTTCATTTATACGGAGAAAATATGATATATAAGGCTACAGAATCAGATATTCCTAAGATCGCCGATATGGCTGCGCTGTTATGGGAAGGACACGATACGGAAGAATTGGCGGCGGGATTTGCAGAAATTATCCATAGTGATGAATGTGAAGTTTTTCTTTCAATGAAGGAAAATACATCAGTCGGCTTTGCACAAGTACAATTGCGTCATGATTATGTTGAAGGTACAAGCAGCAGCCCTGTCGGTTATCTGGAAGCTATCTTTGTCAAAAGCGAATACAGAAAAAACGGTCATGGGAAGGAACTGTTGAAGCATTGCGAAGAATGGGCAGCGGAAAAAGGCTGCACTGAGTTTGCCAGTGACTGTGAGCTGACTAATGATATGAGCTTAGCATTCCATTTAAACGTGGGATTTACTGAAGTAAATCGAGTAATATGTTTTACAAAAAAACTGAATAGCAAAGATTGACAAAATTTTCTATTCGGAAGCGTATAAAAATCTTTTCCCTATTAGCTATTGAAAAATAAGTATTTATATGGTATAATAATCTCAAACATAAGTATAGAGGAAAAATTTATCTTAATGTTTGAGATTATTTTACCATTAAGAGGAATCGCACTCCGCTTCGCTGCGTGCTCCTTTTATGGTATAATTTTTTATCAACCGTATTTAAGGGAGCTTACAGATGGCAAAAGTAAAAGTCGCAGTTTTATTTGGCGGACAATCAAAGGACTACTCCGTTTCTCTGCAATCGGCTTATTCAGTGATAACCACCCTTGCAGAAGAAAATTATGAGGTAATCCCCATAGGCATAACCCGTGCGGGGAGATGGCTGTATTACCCCGGAAATTATGAATCCATACCCGACGGAAGCTGGGTGAACGATTCCGACTGCTGTCCCGCTATTATCAGTCCTGATGCAGTGCACCACGGTACAATAAAATTCATTGACGGCGATGGACTTGCCCTACAGCGCATTGATGTTATCTTCTCGCTTTTACACGGTAAATTCGGAGAATGCGGCAGGATACAAAGCTTATGCAAGCTGGCAGGTATCCCGTTTTTAGGAAGCAATCCCGAATCCTCAAGCGCAACGCTGGACAAGGCGACGACGCACATGATGCTGGATGAAGCGGGAATAAAAACGGTAAAATATTTTTGCGTTGAGCGCAGTGATATGCCTGACATTGATACTATAATAGAAAAACAGGCGGACAAAATAAACTATCCTCTGTTTGTAAAAGCATCGAGCTGCAGCTCCTCTATAGGATATAACGTCGCCTTTGATCAGAATGAGCTTAAATCCGCATTGAAGATCGCATTCTCCCATCATCATAAGGCAATTGTGGAAGAAGCGTTAACCGGCCGCAATTTATCATGCTGTGTGTACGAAAATGAGGGACTGGTAACTGCTTCGTGCGTAGGGGAAAGCGTCTGCCTTAACAGCACTATCGACGACCTCAGCAAATACATAGCCGATACCGCCAATTTTACTTGTCCGGCAGATATTTCACCTGAGATGACGGAGAAGATACGCGACCGTGCAAAGAGGGCGTTCAGGGTAATGGATTGTCAGGGGTTTGCAATAGTAGATTTTTTGCTTTCCGACAACGAACTTTATTGCACCAACGTTTCTTCGGTGCCCGGATTTACGGAGGAAAGCGTCATGAACCGACTTATGTCCGCTGACGGTATAAGCTATTCGGATATGCTCAATATCATGCTTAACAATGCTTTGGAATCAAAGGCATAAGGAAGGAATAAAATGGTTAAAGATGTTTGTATCACAATAAAAAGCGTTCAGACGGCAGAAGGAGACGAGGATACCACCGAGCTTTTCACCTACGGAAAATTCGCACCACTGAGCAACGGGACGGGATATCGCGTGACATACGAGGAAAGTGGAGCAACAGGCTTTGAGGGCAGCAGCGTCACGCTGGATATCACAAATGATGCAGTAAAAATGCTGCGCAACGGGAAAGCTTATTCGAGCCTTATCATAGAAAAAGGGAAAAAGCATCACTGTCATTACGGTACAGAATACGGTGAATTTATGATAGGGATAAGCGGTGACGAGATAAAATCGGGCATAAATGATAACGGCGGAGATCTGTATCTGAAGTACACGATAGATATAAACTCCGGGTTACTGTCGGAAAACGAAATGTTTATAAATATAAAAGAATGTGAAAATGCTGTTTGAGCAGTGGAAATCAGAAAGGACAACAAATGGTCAACATAATAGAAAACGCAAAAAATGACGTAAAAGAGATCGTTATGAATGCTCTTGGCAGGATGGTGGCAGAGGATAAAATTCCGTCAGAGCCAATACCGGCTTTTACGGTAGAAATTCCAAACGACAAATCTCACGGCGATTTTTCCTGCAATGCAGCATTGGTTTCTGCAAAAGCTTTTAAAAAGAACCCAAGAGAGATCGCAGCCTTAATAGTTGAAAGTGCGGTTCTGGACGGCACTGTGTTTGAAAAGATAGAGCTTGCAGGTCCCGGTTTTCTTAACTTTTTTGTGGGCAAAAGCTGGTTTGCAGGTGCCGTAAATACCGTTCTTTCGGAAAAAGAGGATTACGGCAAAACGAACGATGGCAACGGGAAACGCATACTTGTGGAATTCGTGTCCGCCAATCCCACAGGACCTATGCATATAGGCAACGCAAGGGGCGGCGCTCTTGGCGACTGCCTTGCTTCCCTGCTGCAATATGCGGGATATTATGTTGAACGTGAGTTTTATGTAAATGACGCCGGCAATCAGATCAATAAGTTCGGGCTTAGCCTTGATCTGCGTTACCGCCAGCATTTTGGCGATGATATTGAAATGCCAGAGGATTCATATCACGGGCAGGATATAATAGAGCATGCGGAAAAGTTTGCCGAGCTTTACGGCGATAAATATATGAAGGTTTCAGAGGAAGAACGCAGACAGGCTCTTGTTGACTATGCTCTGCCCATAAACATACAGGGATTGGAAAACGACCTGCTGAAATACAGGATCAGGTATGATACTTGGTTCAAGGAAAGCACTTTGCATAACGACGGATCCGTAAAGGAGATAGTGGATATTCTCACCAAAAACGGCTACACCTATGAACAGGACGGCGCAATATGGTTCAAGTCGTCAGAGCTTGGAGACGATAAGGACAGAGTGCTTATCCGTGCAAACGGTGTTCCTACCTATTCGGTTCCCGATATTGCATATCATTATAATAAGCTTGTAAAACGTAATTTCGATATTGCGATAGACGTTCTCGGAGCGGATCATCACGGTTACATTCCCAGAATGAGAGCTGCAATGAAGGCGCTGGGAATAGATGAAAACAGGTTGCAGGCGCTTATATGTCAGATGGTAAGGCTTGTCAGCAACGGTGAAACGGTAAAATTATCCAAGAGATCGGGCAAGGCGATAACTCTTGCAACACTTTTGGACGAGATCCCTATGGACGCTGCACGTTTCTTCTTCAATCTGCGTGATGCAAACACCCATTTCGATTTCGACCTTGATCTTGCAGTCGAGGAAAGCTCAAAGAATCCCGTTTATTACGTTCAATACGCTCATGCGAGGATATGCCGTATACTGGAAAAACAGAAGGAAGAGGGCAACGAGTGCAAACATCTGCCTGAAAATCAACTTATATTTACGGAATCTGCTGAATTTGAACTTATCAGACACATTGCTACCCTGCCTGACATAATAAGCGAGGCAGCAAAAAATTATAATCCTTCTGCAATAACAAAATACCTTTTTGAGCTGGCGCAGCACTTCCATAAGTTCTATGACTCATGTCCCATAAAAGGTGCCGAAGAAGAAGTGCTTCAATCAAGACTTTCTCTATGTACCGCCACAAAGATCGTGTTAAAAAATCTGCTTGACCTGCTGAAGGTGGAAGCTCCCGAAAAAATGTAACTGTATCGGAGGAAAAAATGAATAACGACGACAGTCACGAACGAACTGTGATCGCTAAAGCAAGTGAAAATATAACAGAATATTTAACGGAAGCTACTGATATAAATGCTGAAAATTTCAGCACAATGTTTCCGTCATGGCAAAATGCAGATATTGTCCAATTCCCTGCCACTTTAAACGAAACTTCTGTTTTAAAAATCAAGGATTTTCTGAAAGACAAAAATATAAAAGCAGCGATCGCGTTAGGTCCGTCCTGCATATCGTTAGAGCCCTTCGGTGAAACGAGCTTTACTGAGCTGCTATCCGCTTATGACGATCAGATCGGCGCTCTGGAGCAGTATGCAGACTTATATGTGATTGACGGTATGTGCTCAATGACCGATATAAGAGCAGCGCTGATCTCCTGCAAAAAAACAGAAAAGCCTGTTTATGTTATTTTGAAAGTTGATGAAAATGGGCTTACCGATGAATTTGAGGTGCCTGCACTAAGCGTTTTGATAACAGTTCAGGAAATGGGAGCAGACGCATTCGGCATAAGCTCAGATGTGCAGTACTGTGATAATATCTGCACAGAGCTGATGAAATACGCAAAGATACCTCTTATAACCAATAATGTGTATAGACATAGGTCAACCGACATACAAGATGATTTTTTCATTTTTACTCACTATAACAACATATATTTTCTTGAAGCAGATACCACGGAAATTTCCGAGCCTATAACATGCCAGCCTGATATGGAAGAAATAATAGCTGATGTTTGCAAAACATCGTGCGATATACTTCTGGTGCAGATAAATACCTGTGACGATGCAATTGATTTTGCACACAATGCACATATGGCTACACGTCCTGTTATGTTTTCATCTGAAAATGAGCTGGCGCTGAAGATGGCGCTTATGCTGTATCAGGGCGTTGCTCTTATTGACAGCACGACTATGATACCTGAAAACGTACTAAACGAAATCTGCACGAAATACGGAGCGGTAGTATATTGAGCACCACGCTCCTGAAAGGAATTTTTTATGCACCTTGATGAAAAAACACTGGAAAGCAATCTTATCTACGACGGAAAGGTCGTAAAACTGTATAAGGACACTGCCCTGCTGGAAAATAACAGCAAGACATTCCGTGAAGTAATAAAGCACCCGGGCGGTGTATGCGTGGTTCCCCTTACTGATAATAACGAGGTGATTTTCGTAACTCAGTTCCGCTATCCTATGGGAAAAGTGCTTATTGAGATACCGGCTGGAAAGCTGGAATGGGGAGAAGATCACTTCGACTGCGGCAAGCGTGAGTTGAAGGAAGAAACGGGCTGCACTGCGGAAAAATATGACTATCTGGGTTGTCTGCTGCCCACTCCGGCGTATGACACAGAGGTCATTCATATGTATCTCGCCCGGGAGCTGTCCCAGGCTGAGCAAAAGCTGGACGAGGAAGAATTCCTTGATATAAAGAAAGTTCCCTTTGACAAGGCTATGGAAATGGTAATGAACGGTGAGATAACCGACGCCAAAACTCAGCTTGCCATTCTCAAGACAAAGCTCCTTCTTGAGGCTGAGAGGAAATAAAGTTTTTATAGGTGGACAGTATTTTGTCCTCCAGCGATTCCCTTGCTTCGGGGCTTATCGGGTGGACTATGTCCCTGAAATTTCCCGCGTCGTCACGTCTGCTGGGCATTGCAACAAAAAGGCGTTCGTCGCCTTGAATTATTTTAATATCATGGATAGCAATAGAGTCCTCTATTGTAAGCGAAACTACTGCTCGCAAACGGGCTTCGTTCATGGTTTTTCTGATTCTTACGTCGCTGATGTTCATGATCCTGTTTTCCTTTCTTAGAGTGGTATTAGTTTTAGCATAGAAGCTGCAATTATTCATATTTCTGCATAGAACCATGCTCATGAACAATAATTATATATAAGGGAACAGTGCAGCGACAGCAAGGAGATTCACTTATGGAAGACTTTCTTACAGGAAAAAAACATATACATTTCATCGGCATTGGCGGCAGTGGAATGTATCCTCTGGCGCAGATCCTTCACTCGCAAGGGTTTTATCTCACAGGCTCAGATAACAACGAAACAGAAACACTGGAGCTGGTGCGGAAAATGGGGATAACCGTTTTCCTCGGACAGCGTGCGGAAAATATTAAAGACGCCGATCTTATAGTTTACACCGCCGCAATAATGGACGATAATCCTGAGCTTATCGCGGCAAGAGAAAGCGGTGTGACAACAATTGAGCGTGCTACGCTGTTAGGGCTTATAACAAGCAGATACAGCAATTCTGTCTGCGTGTCCGGAACTCATGGAAAGACTACCACTACATCAATGCTCACACAGATATTTCTTGCAGAAAATATTGATATTTCCGCTGTTATCGGCGGTAAGCTGAAAGCTATAGGCGGCAGCGGAATAGCAGGAAGCAGCGACACAATGGTGTGTGAGGCGTGCGAATTTCTTGACCACTTCCTGAAGCTGTCGGTGAATGTCGCGGTGGTGCTGAATGTTGATGAAGATCATCTGGATTACTTCAAAAATCTTGAAAATATTATAAGCTCTTTCCGTAAATTCTGCGATAATGCAACAAAGGCCGTTATCGTAAACGGCGATGACGCAAATTCAATGAGAGCAGTTGAGGGTATCAGCGGAAAGGACATCATCACATTCGGCAAAAGCGCAGACAATAAATGGTATCCCGAAAATATCCGCCATATCGGACCGCTTGAAACCGCTTTCACCATAATGCATTATGATAAAGCGATTTGTGAAGCGGTAATCCACGTTCCGGGAGAGCATAATATACTGAATGCAGTTGCTGCCGCTGCGACAGCTCACTACTGCGGAGTATCGGCAGAGGCTATTGCAAAGGGACTTGACGAGTTCAAGGGAGCAGGCAGACGCTTTGAAAAATACGGAGAGTATGGCGGTATAACGGTGGTGGACGATTACGGGCATCATCCGGCAGAGATCGGAGCTACGTTGAACACTGCCAAAGGAATGGGGTTTAAGCGTGTCTGGGCGGTACATCAGCCATTTACCTATTCGAGAACATATACTTTGATGGACGACTTTGCAGAAGTTCTTTCAATTGCCGACAAAACAGTTCTGACAGAAATAATGGGGAGCCGTGAAAAGAACACTTTCAACGTCTATTCCAAAGACCTATGTGACAAAATAGAGGGGGCTGTCTGGTTCCCCGAATTCGAGCAGGTGGCAGACTATGTAAGCGAAAACGCCAAAGAAGGCGATCTTATAATCACTTTGGGCTGCGGCGATGTTTATAAAGTTGCACGCATGATTTGCAGTAAGCTGGAGAAAAAATTCAGTAAATAATTAAAAGCACCGATCAAGCTATCGGTGCTTTTATATTTTGTATGATTTATTTTGTAATAAAATCTGAAATAATATTTGCAACTTCTTCAAGCTCCTTCGCGTCCTCGCTGTCAAAGCGTGAATTTACAGGACTATCAATATCAATTACTCCATATAGCTCCCCGTTTGCCAAAATCGGTACTACTATCTCGGAATTGGTAGCAAAGTCACAGGTTATGTGGTTGCAGCAGGTGTGTACATCTTCTACGATCTGCGTTTCATGCGTCTGCGCTGCCGTACCGCAAACTCCTGCTCCTATTTCTATTTCTGCTACTGCCGGTTTGCCCTGAAATGGACCTAATATAAGCTTACCGTTTTTAAAAAGATAAAACCCTGCCCAGTTCACTTCATCAAGCTCCAGCATAAGCAGCCCTGACGCATTTGCAAGAACTGCCGTCTCGTCCGAAGTTTCCGCACATATCAGTCTCAACTGTTCATGTATATAGCTGTAAAGCTCAGGCTTTGTATCAAAGGTTTTCTGCTCTATATCCATGGTATGCTTCCCCTCTTTTACTTTATGATAAAACGCCAAGGCTTATTTTTCCATTCTTCTCCTGCATAGTCTATACCTACTCTGGGAGCGGTGATTATTTCAAACCTCTTACCGTCATCTTCTATCCATATCTCCTTGTTATCACATATAGACAAACCGTTGAAGCGCTTATCAGCTCTGATTGCCTTGGTGAGCTTTGCAGGACCTGTATATCCCTCGCCTGCTCTTAGCAAAACGCCTTCGGGGTGGCCTTCCTCGCCTGTGATGACATTCATCAGCCAATGCATTCCATAGCATAGATATATGTAAATTATCCCTGCTTTTCCGTATAAAAGCTCAGTTCGGGGAGTTCTTCCCTTGGAGGCGTGGCAGCCTTTGTCCTCCTCGCCGCAGTATGCCTCAGTCTCCGTTATCCTTATTCGGGTTATTGTGCCGTCAGGGAGTCTTCTTGCAAGCGTCTTTCCTGCAAGCTCGCGTGCGACGGTCAAGGCATCTCTATGAAAGAAATCATAGTTTAGTTTGTTGTTCATCACTGTACCTTGCTGATTTACTTTGCTTTAAACACATTCCCCATATATCCGACGCAGTTCTTCCCACCGCTTTTAGCTAACACCAAACCGTTTTCGGCATCTCTTAACAAAGAAGAATAATCTTTAAGATCCTCTTCAACAATTGCAGAAACACCTACGGAAATCGTCACTTTCTTATCATTTTCAAACGGAAGAGCCATGGTCTCAACACTTTTTCTGATCTGCTCAGCAAAAAATATAAGGTCATATTCCGTGATATTCTGTATGATAATGACAAATTCGTCGCCGCCGTATCTGGAAATGATATCGGTTTTTGATTTTGCGATTATACGAACGCAGTTGCAAATATTATGGAGACAGTCGTCGCTCTCTTTATCCGTGTATATATGGTTATAGCGTCTGAAATCGTCTATATCAAAGAATATTGCAGCAATGTTTTTGTTGACCCCGAGGTTGATGATATCCATCAGCCGTTTGATAAGCCCTTTTTTGTTAAGCGCTCCTGTCAGTCCGTCTATTTCGTTTATCTGTCTGCATCGCTCGTTGGCGGTGTTGAGCATTCGTTCCCCGATGTATAAACAGCAGTATGAGCTGTATACCAGCGACGAAATCATCAGGTAGGCCAATGAAAAAGCAAGAGCCAATACCAAGACCAAAACCGACGCTCCGAAAATAATGCCAAGCAGCTCGGTCACAGCAAGAAATGGGACAATTATAAGCAACGATTTTTTTATATCAATAAGAGGAAAGACCGTCATAATAATGAGGTATAAATAAAATCTTTGAGAAAAACCGTTCAGAGAGAGGTCTGCGGCTATCAGCAAAAGCGATCCTGCAGAAAAAACTGTCCAGAAAAGCAAAGTAAATTGCTGTAATTTTATTGTATTGCTTTTATTGTACTTGCATAAATGGTAAATGAGCACTGCTAAAGCGCTGCAGCCCAAAGCGATCAACAGAAAACCAATCAGCGACAAAACAGAGCCGATCAATGAGTCGGGGTCCATTTGAACGACGGTGATAACCGCAAATATAACAGATAACAACACTAAAGGAAGCGATAAAAAAATCGCTCTTTTGCCGTTAACAAGACACAAATTTTGCTCCAGAAGCTTTTTTGACAGCGGGTCTTCCGATTCAAACTCTTTAATTTTTGAACCGGTAAGATGCAGCCTATAATCCGAAATCACACCGCTGATAATTTTTAAAAGCTCAGTCAAAATGATCCCCTCATTTTCAATTACATTTTACAAGAATCTCTATACACTTAGCGGGACAAGCTGCGGCGCAGGTGCCGCAGGAGGTGCATTTGCCGTAATCTATCTCAGCGTGGTTATTATTGATGATAATAGCTTTTTCGGGACATTTTTTCTCGCATATCCCGCAGCCGAGGCAGCCGTTTTTGCATACTGTACGCGTGGTCTTACCGGTGTCTGCGGAAAAACATCTGACTGCAACGGTTGCAGATTGTTTCTTTAACGAGATGAGGTGATTGGGGCAGGCCTTTACGCACTTTCCGCAGCCGAAGCATTTGCTTGGATTTACTACCGCTACGCCGTCTACTATCTCAATAGCACCGTTATCACATACACTTGCGCAATCACCAAAGCCTATGCAGCCATAGGAACAGCTGCCTTTACCGTTGTAAAATTTTTCGGCAGCTATGCAGCTTTTTGAGCCTATGTATACATATTTGTCCTCGGTAGCGCTGCTACAGCCGTTGCAGTGAACATAGGCTTTTTGCGGTTCGCTCTCCTCTACCGAAACGCCAAGTATCCCACTGATCCTGCGATTGACTTCAAGCCCGCCGGGAGCACACAGATTTGGCTTCGCTTCACCCTTGGCAAGCGCCTCGGCATAGGCTTCGCAGCCTGCAAAGCCGCACCCTCCGCAATTTGCACCCGGGAGAGATTCAGTGATTTTTTCAACGGTTTCATCTGTCTGGACAAAGAAAAGCTTTCCTGCAACGGTCAGCAGTCCTCCTGCTGCCGCTCCTATAAACAGAAAAAACAAAATTTGCAATACAAAATCCATTTTATCCCCCGAAAATATTATCAACTATACCGCCAAAGCCGATAAAGGCAAGCGATACAATGGACGCAGCTATTAAAGTAACAGGAGTTCCCTGCAGGGCTTTTGGAACATTACATTTTTCGATCCTGCCACGCACTCCCGAAAAAATGAGCATTACCAACAGAAAACCTAAGCCTGCGCCAAGTGCATTAACTATCGATTCTCCGAAGTTGTATTCGTTGTCGATATTCAGGATCGTCACGCCCAGAACCGCGCAGTTTGTTGTTATCAAAGGCAAGTACACGCCTAAAGCACGGTAAAGAGGAGGTATGTACTTTTTCAGCGCCATTTCTACCAGCTGAACCAGCAAAGCTATTATCAGGATAAACGATACCGTCTGCATATATTCCATGCCTAACGGTATAAGCACGCCGTGATATATAGGATACGTTGCTATTGTAGCAAAAACCATTACAAATGTGACCGCAATGCCCATACCCAGCGAGCTGCTTGCCTTCTTTGAAACACCGAGGAAAGGACATATACCCAGGAATTTAGTTAATACAAAGTTTTCAGTAAGTATGCCGGTCAAAAGAATAATGGCAATATTTCTGAAAATATCCATCTTTCTGATCGCGCTTTCTAAAAAGCGAAAAAGCGCTCCCTTTCATAATGATAAATCAGTTACCGATCTTGCAGCAACAATGCTCAAGCCTCTGTTTCTTCAGGCGTATCCTTCGGCGCAAATTTGCAGGCTTCCCTGTTGGGACAGGCTGTACAGGTTATGTCCTTGGGCTTTCTTTTGCTTATTTTTCCTACTAAAGCTATTATTACGCCAAGTGTGAAGAAACCGCCGGCTGGCAGTATAAAAATAGTCATGGGCTGGATAAAATCAGGCAGAAGCTGGATTCCGAACCAAGTTCCTGAGCCAAGTATCTCTCTGAAGGAGCCTACTACAATAAGTGACAGCGTAAATCCGACGCCCATTCCCAATCCATCTAAGACCGAGGGTATAACCTTGTTCTTGCAGGCAAACATCTCCGCTCTGCCGAGAATAATGCAGTTTACTGTGATAAGGCTCAAAAACAGTCCCAAAGCATCATACAAAGATGGAATGAACTTTTGCAGCAGCATTCCCACTACCGTAACAAATCCGGAAATAATAACTATGAAGCACGGAAGTCTTACCTGTGAAGGTATGATACGCTTTAAAAGGGATATTACCAGATTGGAGCAAACAAGTACAAACGTGGTAGCCAAACCCATTCCCAAACCGTTTTCCGCCATTGTGGTAACCGCAAGGGTCGGGCACATTCCCAGCAGCATAACAAGGTTGGGATTTTCTTTAAGAATACCCTTGGTGAATTCCTTTAAATTACTCATAAAGCTATTCCCTCCCGAATCAAACGCCGATGTTCAGCTGAGAATAAACCTCGACGGCTATATTTACCGCTTCGGTAACGCCTTTGGAAGAGTACGTTGCTCCGGTCACTGCCTGCACTTCGTCCTCAGATTTCGGCTGATTTTTTACAGCAGTCAACTGACCTGTCTTGCCGCTGAACTGTGCGAGAAAAGAACTGTCATTCACCTTTGTGCCAAGTCCCGGAGTGTCGGTTACAGAAACCACACTGACAGCTTTCACACTTCCGTCCGAATTCATTGCGATCAGTAAATCAAGTCCATTCTTGGAATACCCGTTGGTGATTATCTCAAAGGCAATGGATCCATCGGATTTTTTTATGAGCTTTTCCACGTTATCGGGCTTTTCGATACCGTAACCCTCTGCCTGCCAATCGGACACTATGACAAATTCACCTTCACCCATCGCTTCGACACAGGCAGACATAAGCTTGTCGGTTATTATACCGGAGGTATCTGCATAGGTAAATATGTGCGTCACTATAAGAAGCAATGCAACTATAGAAGTGATGGCAGTGAGAACGATAGTGGGTTTAAACCGGTTCATCTGCTTGCTCCCTCCTTTTTAGCGCCGAAAGGACAGGATACTGTGATCTTGTCAATAAAGGGAGTAAGTATATTCATAATGAGTATGGAATAAGAAACTCCCTCAGGCATCGTTCCGAAGCTGCGGATAGTGAATGTAAGTAACCCGCAGCCCACCGCAAATATCAGCTTTCCCTTCCATGTAATAGGCGTGGTCGCATAGTCGGTAGCCATAAAGAACGCAGCCAGAATAAGTCCTCCGGAAAGCACTTGAAACGGAACATCTCCGCCTGTCAGCCATGTCAGAGCTGCAACAGTTCCTATGTAAGCTATCGGAGTAATGGGATTGATTATCTTTAAAGCAATAAGGTAGATACCTCCGAGCAGCAGAGCCGCACTGCAGCATTCTCCGATACAGCCGGATTTAACCAGCAGCATGTCCAACAGATCAGGCATTTCCTCAGAGGCAAAGGGAGTTGCAGCGGATACCGCATCAGCAGGCATATTGTAATAAAAAGGCTGCACCCATGTTGTCATGTAAGAGGAAAATGAAAGCATAAGGATTATTCTTGCAGTTAATGCAGGGTTAGCAAAATTCTGACCTATGCCGCCGAAGAAGTTCTTGACAACAACTATTGCTGCCACGCTTCCGATAACACCCATATAAAAAGGGAGTGTGGGCGGCAGGTTGAACGCCAGCAATATACCGGTAACGACAGCCGATAGATCGCTTACGGTATTAGGTCGCTTGGTTATTTTTTCAAAGATCCACTCGGAAAGCACGCAGGCTGTTGAGCATATCACGATCATAAGCAGTGCTCTGGGGCCGTAGATAACTGTCGCTGCAATTACGGCAGGAAACATTGCAATGATGACATGAAGCATTATTTTCTGAGTGGTTATTTTGCTTTTTATGTGAGGTGCAGGTTCAACAAGATAGTTATTCACGCTTACCCCCCATTCCTCAATAAAATTTTTGCAAGCTGATTTTTCTCGGAAAGATTGCGTTTTGCCGGGCAAACGTATGAACACGCACCGCAGTTCATGCATATATTGACTTTAAGCTTCTTCAATCTTTCCAGATCCTTTGCGTCGTATGCCGATTCAAGCCCGGTGGGCATAAGATTCATAGAGCAGGCTCTTACGCACCTTCCGCAGCGTATGCAGGGCGTAGGCTCCTGCCCTGCAGCGGTTTTGTCAAAAAACAGCACCGCATTGTTGGTTTTCATTATGGGCATTTCGGGGTCGTAAATGCTGCTGCCCATCATTGGACCGCCGAAAATCACACGTTCAGGCGTTTTTTTCAGGTTCAGAAACTTTATAAGCTCAGAAAGCTGTGTTCCGACGGGAACGTTGACGTTTACAGGCTTGTTGACAATGCTGCCGTCTAAGGTAAGCCTGCGTTTTATCAGCGGTATTCCCGTTTTTATATACTCGCTGATAAAGATGACAGACGAACAGTTCATCACAAGGCAATTCACCGACATAGGAAGCTCGCCTTCTTTAAGGACACGTCCGGTTATATTGTATATCAACACCTTCTCCGCTCCCTGAGGATAAGCAGACGGAAGCTTTTTGACGTAGATGTCCTGTTCGCTTTCGCAAAGGTCAGTCAGATGTGTTATAGCTCTTGGCTTATCAGCCTCGATGCCAATATAGGCTTTTTCGATCCCAAGATATTTTTTCAGCAGCTTGATGCCGTCGATAAGTTCATTTGACTGTTCCACAAGAGCGCGGTAGTCTGACGTTATGAATGGTTCGCATTCCGCTGCATTGACAAGCAGAGTATCAATATTATACTGCTTGGGATCGTAATTCAATTTTACGTATGTAGGGAAGCCCGCTCCGCCCAAACCAACGGAGCCGCTGTCCTTGACTGCCTGTATAAAGGTTTCCCTGCCTGTTACTACGGGAGGCTTTATGCTTTCATGGAGCGTCTGTTGGAACGCAGCCTCAATAACAAGAGCCGTATTTCGTTTTCCCGCTATGCTGATGATGTCGGTTATACCGGTTACCGTACCCGTTATACTGGAATGCACGGGAGCTGAGATCACAGCGTCGCTTGTGCCTATAAGCTGACCTGTCTTTACCTCATCGCCGACTTTTACAAGCGGAGTACATGGGACCCCGCCGTGCTGAGACATGCTTATGACCACTCTCGGCGGCGTTATGGATCTTACTGTCGGCATTTCGGCGGAAGCGTTGAAATGCGGCAGTCTTATGGTATGCAGTTTCATAAAAACACCCTTTTTTATTTTAGTCTAAAATTATCACAAGCAGTAGAGAATATTTGACAAAAATCTACAATAAAAATAAATACATTTTTCGGAGGACGGTACATATATGTTTATGTTTGTCATTGAAATGGTATTAAAAAACCTTTTGTTTTTTGCGCTGCACTTTGACCGAACCAATAATTTCCCCAAACCGCTGTCAAAAAAGGAAGAACTGGAATGTATAAGACTGGTGGCAAAGGGCGATCAGAAGGCAAGGGAAAAGCTGATAGAGCACAATCTGAGGCTTGTAGTGTACATAGTCAAAAAGCACTACTCCGAATCCAAGGATCAGGAGGATCTGATCTCCATAGGCACTATCGGACTTATTCGTGCGGTGGAGACATTTTCGGAGGGCAAAAATACCAACTTCTCCACTTATGCCGGAAAATGCATAGACAATCAGATAAAAATGTACTTCAGAAAAATCAAGCATCAGCAGAATGAAATGTACCTTGATGCACCGATTGAAGTAGACAAAGACGGCAACTCACTGACCATAGCAGATATTTTCAAGGATATAACTGACGTTTCAAAGGAAGTCGATCTACGTATGGATCTGCAAAAGCTGTACCGCTACATAAACGAGACACTTGATGAGCGGGAAAAGATGATACTGCACTGCCGCTATGGGCTGAACTCCACCAAGGGAGTGCCGAACAGGGCGCTTACACAGCGTGAAGTAGCAGAAAAGCTGAACATCTCACGCTCTTATGTGAGCAGAATAGAAAAGAAAGCCCTAAAAAAATTGGCTGAGCGTTTTGAAAAAAATGATTGAATGTACTATATAGAAAACGCCCTTATTATTTTACTCCTTTTTTGTCATAATGTCAATCAAATCTTGATTTTTTTCTCAACAATTCACCATGTCGTTCCATCTTCTTGACAATGTTGCTTTATTATGGTATTATTTTATGTGCTAAACTGGTAAGAATAAGGAGAAAAGATGCTGAAATACGGAAGCTGGGATCTGCCGGGACTTGACTATTTTCAGTCCAAGAATTCCTTTAAAGGCAGCAGAAATAATTTAAGATTTATGGTCACCTGTGATAATGAGGATTTTAAAGTAATGACATGGACAGGTGAAAAATGCTTTGAGCTTGCTGAAAACATATCCGAAAAGCGTTTTGACATGAATGAGCAATCTCTGTATGACATAAATGATTATCTTACAGGCGAGTACAAGGCACAGGAAGCATAACTGCGTTTTATTTTCCGTATATTGTAAAAAATATACGGAGGTTTTTATATGTACGACCGTGAAAAAGCCGTTCAGTACGCAAGAAAGTGGGCTTATTCCAGAAATCCGCAGTATTACTCCTTTGACAATATAGGCGGGGATTGTACCAATTTTGTATCACAATGTCTGTATGCAGGCTGCGGTGTTATGAATTATACGCCTGATTTGGGCTGGTATTACAACAGTCTTGATGACAGAAGCGCCGCATGGACGGGCGTTGAGTATCTTTATAATTTCCTTGTGTCAAACAAAGGAAACGGTCCATACGGCGAGGAGTTACCACTGTCAGACGCAGAGGAAGGAGATATCATTCAGCTTTCCTTTGACGGCATAACGTACGCTCATAACCTCGTTATAACAAAGATAAACCTCTTACCTATACCGGAAAATATTCTTATCGCATGCCACTCCTTTGACTCTCTCGACCGCAGGTTAAGCACATACGACTACCGGCTCGCACGACTTGTGCATATTTTGGGTGCAAGAGGATAAAACGTTTCTTGATAAGAAAGGAATTTTAACATAATGGAAGTAAGCTACCCGGACAATATCAGAAATTTCTGCATAATCGCCCATATTGACCATGGAAAATCCACCCTTGCAGACCGTATCCTTGAGCTTACAAAAACAGTTGCCCAGCGTGATATGGAGGAGCAGCTTCTGGATAATATGGAGCTTGAACGTGAGCGTGGAATAACGATAAAGGCAAGAGCAGTAAGGCTCAACTATACCGCTCAGGACGGAAACGATTATGTGTTCAACCTCATAGATACTCCCGGTCATGTGGACTTTAATTATGAGGTCTCACGTTCACTTAATGCCTGCGAAGGCGCGATCCTTATTGTTGACGCTTCTCAGGGCATAGAAGCGCAGACACTGGCTAACACATACCTTGCGATCGAACAGGATCTGGAAGTTGTTCCTGTTATCAATAAAATTGACCTTCCTTCTGCAAGGCCCGATGAAGCAAAAGAGGAGATAGAGAATGTTATCGGTATTCCTGCCGATGACGCGCCTTGTATTTCCGCTAAACTGGGTATAAATATCGAAGCGGTAATGGAGCAGATAGTTAAGTGCGTTCCTGCGCCAAAGGGAGATAATGACGCCAAACTGAAAGCGCTGATATTTGACAGCTATTATGATGCTTATAAAGGCGTAATCGTTCATATCAGAGTAAAAGAAGGAACGGTTAAGGTCGGCGACAGGATACGAATGATGGCTACCGAAGCGGAATTTCAAGTGACAGAGCTGGGATATATGGGTGCAACAGGGCTCATTTCCGCTGACCAGCTTAAAGCAGGAGAAGTAGGATATATTGCTGCTTCCATCAAGTCAATCGGCGACACCAAGGTGGGCGATACCGTTACATTGGCTGATTCTCCTGCGGACGAGCCTCTTGCCGGATACCGAAACGTCAATCCTATGGTGTTCAGCGGTATCTATCCTGCCGACGGCTCCAAGTACGGAGATTTAAGAGACGCACTGGACAAGCTTCAGCTTAATGACGCTTCCCTATCCTTTGAGCCTGAAACGTCGATCGCATTGGGCTTCGGATTCAGGTGCGGATTCCTCGGTCTGCTGCATATGGATATCATTCAGGAGCGCTTGGAGCGTGAATACAATCTTGATCTGATCACCACAGCGCCTTCCGTAGTTTACCGCATAACCAAAACCAACGGCGATGTGGTGATGATAGATAACCCTACCAATTATCCCGATGTTTCTGAGATACAGCTTGCTGAAGAGCCCATGGTATCTGCACACATATTCTCACCATCTGATTTTGTGGGAAGCATAATGGAGCTTTGTCAGGACAGGCGGGGAGTCTTCAAGGACATGAAATATCTGGACGAAAAGCGTGTGGATATACATTATGAGCTGCCCTTGAACGAGATAGTTTATGACTTCTTTGACGCGCTGAAATCACGTTCGAGGGGATATGCAAGCTATGACTACGAGATAATCGGTTTTTCACCTTCAAAGCTGGTAAAGCTGGATATTATGCTTAACGGAGATGTGGTGGACGCACTTTCCTTTATTGTCCATGCAGATAAAGCCTACCCAAGAGCACGACGGATCACTGAAAAGCTGAAGGAAAACATTCCCCGCCAGCTTTTTGAGGTACCTGTGCAGGCGGCAATCGGCGGAAAAATAATCGCAAGAGAGACCATCAAGGCGATGCGCAAGGATGTGCTTGCCAAGTGCTATGGCGGTGATATAACGAGAAAGAAAAAGCTGCTGGAAAAGCAAAAGGAAGGCAAAAAGCGTATGCGGCAGCTTGGAACGGTATCCGTGCCGCAGGAGGCGTTTATGGCTGTTCTTAAGCTCGATGAATAAAACATAAGAAAGGCGGCATTTATGGAAAGAGGACTTTATATCCATGTTCCTTTCTGCCTGTCAAAATGTCCTTACTGTGACTTTTATTCAATAAAGTACAATAAAGAGACGGTGGATCGTTTCGCAAATGCAGTAATAAGAAATGTTCAGCATTATGGCGGTGAATTTGATACGGTGTATTTCGGTGGAGGTACACCGTTTTTGTTGTGGGAAAAAATATGCGAGATATTGAATTATGTTGATATAACGACCGATGCAGAGATAACCGTGGAGGCTAATCCATGCACTGTTGATAAAAAAAGTCTTGCAGCGCTTCGCAAAGCAGGAGTGAACCGCATATCCTTTGGAGTTCAGAGCTTAAATGACAATGAACTGAAAGCGCTGGGGAGAAGGCATGATGCCAATACTGCCGTTAACGCTCTAAGAATCGCCAAGGAGCAGGGCTTTGACAACATTTCGGCAGACATAATGCTTGGAACACCCGAACAGAATGCGGAAAGCGTCACTCAAACCATACAACGGCTGTCTGCGCTGCCTGTTACGCATATCTCCGCCTATATGCTTAAAATAGAAGAAAACACTCCCTTTGCAAAGGCAAAAACGGAGTTCCCCGATGATGAGGAGGTGTGTTCAATATATCTTGAAGCTACCAAACTGCTCAACAGCTTGGGATTTAACCAATATGAGATCAGCAACTACGCCAAAGAAGGTTTTCCCTGCCGCCATAATCTTAAGTATTGGAATTGTGAGGAATATTTGGGAATAGGACCTGCTGCCCACTCATATTATAATGGGAAGAGATTTTTTGTCGAACGTGATTTGAATGCATTTATATCAGATGAATATCAGCAGACAGTTGTTGAGGAGGGCGATCCGGGAAGTCATGAGGAATATGCCATGCTTCGTTTAAGGCTTAACGAGGGATTGAGCCTGTCTGAGTATGAGGCGCTGGGCGGTGATGCGGAGGGCATGAAGCACAGATTGAACACAATACCAAACGAATATGCTTCAATCGTAGGGGATATCGTTTCGCTTACACCTGAAGGCTTTTTAGTGTCAAACACGATAATAGGCAGACTTCTGGGATATTGAATACCGGAAAACCGGGGGATCCGATTTTTTCGCATGAATTACACAGGGTTTTAATAATAATTTATGCATTTGTCATATTCCCATCACTTTCAGCATATATAATAAAGCCATGATAAGTAAGGAATTCCTCCTGTGAAGCATTGCGGGCGGAAATCCTTGCACCAACATATTATCGGATTTTTTCTGTTCAAATAGTTTTCCTCTTCAAATCCCCCGAAGACTCATTTCGGGGGATTTTGAATTTTGGTGATATCATCCAGTTTTTTCTTGACAAACAAAAAATAGAGATATATAATAAATAGGTTAAGAACATGTTCTACGATGTTTTTGGAGGTGCGTTTTGTTTACTGAGATAAACGGGCTGAAAATAAACTATATCGCAGAGGGCGACGGGCAGCAAAGCGTACTTCTTCTTCACGGCTGGGGCTCAAATATAAAGCTTTTTTCATATATAATCAAGCATCTGTCAACAGGTTTTAAGGTGTTCGCTCCCGATATGCCGGGATTCGGCGAAAGCGACGAGCCATCTGTCCCCTGGTCAGTGGACGATTATACGGATTTTGTTATTGCGTTTTGTGAGAAGATGGGGATAGGTCGCTGTTTTATAATAGGTCACAGCTTCGGTGGCCGTGTTATCATCAAGATGATGTCCCGCAGTTCCCTGCCGTTTTCCGTGGATAGGATAGTTCTTACCGACAGCGCAGGAATACGCCCTAAGCAGACCGTAAAGAAAAAAATAAGAAGCCGTATTTATAAAATTGGCAAAAAAATTTTGTCCTCCAAGCTCGTTGCAAAGATCGCACCGAATGCTATGGAAAATTTCAGGCGGAAAAACGGTTCCGCAGATTACAATGCTGCTTCGCCTATAATGAGGCAGTGTCTTGTAAAAGTGGTCAATGAGGATCTGACGCCGCTTATTTCAAATATAAACGCTCCTACCCTATTGATATGGGGCGATAAGGACGACGCTACCCCGCTGTCAGACGGTCAGATGATGGAAAAGCTGATACCCGATGCAGGCCTAGTTGTATTTGAGGGCAGCGGACATTATGCTTTTCTTGAGCAGGGAGAGCGCTTTTGCCGCATACTTGATTCATTTTTTAAGAACAACTGAGGTAATTTATGACTGAAGTTTTTACCGTTTTATCGTATATTTTGTTTTTTGCAGCACTGTTTGCGAATTTCGTCCTCAATTATATCAGATATATGCACATGTTTCAGCTAGGCTCCTACCACGCCTCCGAGCAGTTCAAGTGGATAGGCGGGAACATCGGCGAGATCGTGAGGCGGCATATCTGTGCGATAATGATGCTTGTGCTGCTGATAATTTTTGCATTTTATTCTATAACGGGATCGTTGACCTCTGCCGCTGTGCTTATTGTGTTTTCGCTGTTTTCGCTGCCTAAAAAGGCAAAGAAAAAACTGGTGTTCACGCCCCGTGTTATAAGAATGTGCATTACTTCAACGCTTCTTTATGCTTGTATCGTGGTATGCGCCTTTATTTTGGGGTATTATTTCCCTTTGGTGCCTGTCATCGCTTATCCTTACGTGCAGCTTCTGGCTGTCTTTATGCCGATGCTTGCAAACATAGTAAATAAACCAATAGAAGCGCTGGTAAACAAACATTATATTGACGACGCAAAGCGCATTATAAACGAGCTGCCAAACCTTACCGTTATAGGCATCACCGGAAGCTACGGCAAGACCTCCACAAAGTTTTATCTGAACAAGCTTCTTTCGGCGAAATATAACGTGCTGATGACACCCGAAAGCTACAACACCACAATGGGCGTTGTGAAAACGGTAAGAGGCTCACTTAATGCAACGCATGAGATTTTTATATGCGAAATGGGTGCTAAGGGCGTTGGCGAGATAAAAGAGATATGTGACATTGTAAAACCCAGACACTCCATGATAACCTCAATAGGTGCGCAGCACTTAGAGACCTTTAAGTCCATCGACAATATAATAAAGACAAAGTTTGAGATAGCCGACTGCATTGACCACGGAATGGTGTTTCTGAACTTTGACAATGAATATATAAGAAACCGCAAAATCGACAAGAATATTATCTCTTACGGATTTTCGGAGAAATTTGAATATTATGCGGACAGTATTGCCGTTACATCGAAAGGAACTTCTTTTACAGTCCACCACGGAAGTGAGGAAAGTGCGGAATTTACCACAAAACTGATCGGAGAGCATAATGTTCAGAATATTGTGGGCGCTATCGCCGTCGCTAATAAGCTGGGAATATCACTTAACGAGCTGAAAACGCCTGTGCGAAGGCTGGAAGCCGTTCCCCACAGAATGCAGATAATTGACAGAGGCACCTCGGTGATAATAGACGATGCATTCAACAGCAACCCATCGGGTGCAAAAGCAGCGCTGGATACATTGTCTCTTATGGAAGGATACAAAATTCTTGTTTCTCCGGGTATGGTTGAGCTTGGCGAACAGGAATACGAGCTTAACAAAGCCTTTGGTAAGCAGGCGGCTGCTGTTTGCGATTTTGTGATAGCAGTAGGAGAAAAACAAGCAGTGCCCATCGTTGACGGACTTAAAGAAGCGGGATTTCCCGAGGATAAAACCTATGTTGCACACAGCCTTAATGATGCGCTTGCAAAGACAGATACGCTTAAACCCGGCGGACTTAAAAAGATAGTTTTACTGGAAAACGACCTGCCTGACAATTATTAAAACAGATTAAGGAGAGCCATACATGAAAATCAGAGTCGGATTATTTTTTGGCGGCAAAAGCGTTGAACATGAGGTATCCATCATCTCGGCGATACAGGCGTTCAATGCATTTGACCGTGAAAAATATGATGTTATTCCCGTTTATATCACAAAGAGCAATGAGCTTTATACAGGAGAAGCCACAGGCAAGATCGAGGAATATCGTAATATCCCTGCACTTATCAAAAAAAGTACCCGTGTTATTATGATAAATGAGGGCAATAAAACCAAGCTGGTATGCTACCCCATGAAAAAATTCGGCGACAGTACGGTTGCAGAGATCGACGTAGCTTTCCCCGTCGTCCATGGCACAAACGTGGAGGACGGCGCTTTGCAGGGGTACTTTCAGACTCTGAACGTTCCCTATGTGGGCTGCGACGTGTTGTCATCTGCAGTGGGAATGGATAAATACGTTATGAAAGCTGTGCTGAAGGATAACGGGATACCTGTGCTTGACTGCGTTACTGTTACCGCATTGGAATTTGCAAACGATGCTGACGGTGTTGCAGATAAAATAAAGGAAGAAATCGGTTTTCCTGCCATCGTTAAGCCAATAAATCTTGGGTCAAGCGTTGGAATTAAAATAGGCAGAGATATTGACGGACTGAAAGAAGCGCTGGATTACGCCTTTGGCTTTTCGGGCAGAGTGTTGGTTGAGCGTGCTATACAGGAATTGAGAGAGATAAACTGTTCGGTATGCGGTGATATTGACAGCGCCGAAGCCAGCGAATGCGAGGAGCCAATCGGAAGCGATGAAATACTGAGCTTTGAGGATAAATACACAGGCGGCTCAAAAAGCTCTAAGTCAAGCGGCATGGCGTCACTTAAACGAAAGATACCAGCAGATATACCCGAGGAGATGCGCAAAGAGATACGGGAAACGGCAGAAAAGGCATTTAAGTGTCTCGGCTGCAGCGGTGTTTCACGAATCGATTTTATGATAGACGGGTTGGAAAACAAGGTTTACCTGAACGAGATAAACACTATTCCCGGCAGTCTTTCATTCTATTTGTGGGAGCCGATGGGCGTAAAATATCCTGAGCTGCTTGACAGAATGGTGACCCTTGCCCTTAAAAGAGACAGAGAACTGAGAAATCTTAATTTTACATTTGAATCAAACATTCTTGCTGAAGTAAAGCTCGGCGGGGCAAAAGGAGGAAAGCTGAATGCTTAGAGATACTTATATCATCAATCTTGCTTTTGACACATGGCAGAATCAGGTGTGGTTCTGTGATACTTTACACGATGACCGTTCGGACAGACGCTGGGCAGACGCCAAACAAAGCCTTGAGGACGTCGGAGAACGCTGCTCCAATGCCAGCGATTTTTTTAACGAAGCAGTAAAGCACTTTGAGGAATACGGATTTGTCAGAATTCAGAAATGAAAAAAGAAATAGTCATCGGAGAAAATGACGCAGGACAGAGGCTTGACAGATTTTTGCTGAAGCTGTTCCCTGCACTGAAATCCGGAATAATAAACAAAGCGGTACGCGGCAAGGACATAAAACTGAACGGAAAGCGTACCGAAATCTCTTGCAGACTTGCAAAAAATGATACAGTCTACATATTTCTTCCCGATTCCCTGCTTGAAACAAAAAAAGATGAAGATAACTTCATGGCAGCAAAGGATGATCTTACCGTCATTTATGAGGATGAGAACATTTTGCTGGCAGATAAGGAGCAGGGGCTTGTGGTTCACTGCGACGAAAGCGGAACGGCGGATACATTGATAAACCGAATAAAGAAATATCTTTTTCTGAAAGGCGAATATTTCCCTGAAAACGAGCAATCCTTCACCCCGTCATTATGCAATAGGATAGACAAGAACACAGGCGGGATAGTCATAGCGGCGAAAAATGCGGAGTCGCTGAGAATATTGAACGAAAAAATAAAAAATCGTGAGCTTACCAAAAAATATCTTTGTATCGTTATTGGAAAACCCAATAAGAATGAGGACCTGTTGACTGCGTTTCTTGAAAGAGATATGACACTTAAGCAGGTGAGGATCAGTGACAAAAAAACACCTGATAACCTTACTGTAAAGACAAAATATAAAGTAATGGACAGCTGCGGTGAATTGAGTCTGTTAGAAGTGGAACTGCTTACGGGACGCACCCATCAGATAAGGGCGCACATGGCATATATAGGGCACCCTCTTTTAGGCGACGGAAAATACGGTATAAATCGGATAAACACGAAGTACGGCTTTAAAATGCAGGCGCTTTACAGCTATAAGCTGAAATTTGATTTTGCAGGCGACAGCGGCATACTAAATTACTTAAACAAAAAAGAATATACAGTGAAAAACGTTCCGTTTATAGCAAAATATGAACAAATCAAAGAAAATGTAATCAGAAAGGACAAAAGAAAATGAAATATGTAGTTTTGCTTTGTGACGGCATGGCAGACCTTCCGAGAGAAGATCTTGTTGGTAAAACTCCCATGGGAACAGCCAATAAACCCAATATGGACAGGCTGGCAAAGGTTTCTGAGGTTGGACTTGTTAAAACGGTCATCGACACGCTGAAACCGGGAAGCGATGTGGCAAATTTGTCAGTGCTCGGCTATGACCCGTCAGTGTATTACTCGGGACGTTCTCCCCTGGAAGCGGGCAGCATCGGTATAGATATGAAACCTACCGATATTTCCTTCAGGTGCAATCTTGTAACGCTTTCCGATGAAGAAAGATATGAGGATAAGACCATGGTGGATTATTGCGCCGACGATATTTCCACTGCGGAGGCGGCTGAGATAATCTCCTTTATACAGGAGAAGATGGGCAGCAGTGAATTCAGCTTTCACAGCGGAGTGAGCTACCGTCACTGCCTTATCTGGGATCACGGCACGCTGGATATTGGTACCCTTACTCCTCCTCATGATATAACAGGAAAAAAAATAACAGAATATCTGGGTGTCAATCAAAACGGTGAAGTGCTGCTGGAGATGATGAAGCGGTCATACGATATGTTGAAAGACCACCCTGTAAATATCAAAAGGATCGAGCGTGGACAGCGTCCTGCAAACAGCCTTTGGTTCTGGGGCGAGGGTGTGAGAAAAGATCTTATGCCATTTGAGAAAAAGTATGGACTTAAAGGTGCTATGATCTCGGCTGTTGACTTGCTTAAAGGTATTGGCAAGTTTACCGAAATGGAGGTTATAAACGTTCCGGGAGCTACCGGATATATAGATACTAACTTCTCAGGTAAAGCAGAGGCAGCAATAAATACTCTCAATGGAGGAAACGATTTTGTTTATATCCATGTAGAAGCGCCCGACGAATGCGGACACAGATTTGAGATCGACAACAAGGTAAAGTCCATCGAGCTTATTGATGAGCTTATACTCGATCCTATACTGAAAGCTTTTGAAAATGAAGATATAAGGATACTTATATGCCCCGATCACCCTACGCCGCTGGCGCTGAAAACTCATACAAATGCACCTGTTCCCTACCTTATCTATGACAGCAGAAAAAAAGCGGAGGGTGTGGAAAAGTTTGATGAAGAAAATGCGGAGAAAACAGGTAAATTTATACAAGTCGGACATACGCTTATGGAGAGATTTCTGGAAATAGTCTGAGTTATATTGGCAATTACGATGAGGGACGGGGATAACGGATTTAAGAATTACAGATTTGAGCGTGAATAAATCACTGTTAATACAGTAAATTACCCTGAGATTATCTCAGGGTATTTTTGTAGCAGTTTATCTCAAAAGCAATTTTTCAACTTCCTCCCGCTTCTGAAACAGCACACAGCCTCCCTCATGCTCATCAAGCAGTATATCTCCTGAACGCAGTGCAAGGAAAAGCTTTGATTTAAGTGCTTCACGCAGGGAGGTCTCTATGACGTTTACGTCCGAATAGGGGGAAAACGGACAAGGCTCAGCTCCGCCGTGGGAATTGATGTGGAAAAAACCTCTGCCTGCCGCAAGGCAGCCGTCGCTGAGCTTTTCGTCGCCGGGGAATGAAATGAACAAGGCTGAACCGTTCTCTTTTCTCAGCTCGTCCACTCTGGCTGCCAGCTGCTCCCGTAACTCGTCATTAAGAGCAAGAGCCTTGGACGAATGCTCGGTGGGTACATACTCTATGTAAAAAATAAGCTTGCAGCCGCTGTCGGTAAGGTTTTTTATAAAAAGATCCGAGGTCACTTCCGAAATATTTTCGGTGGTGACTGTCACCGATGCACCGAAAACCAGCCTTTTTTTCTGCATTTTCAGCATAACACTCTGAACCTTGTCAAATATCCCCTGTCCACGTCTGGCATCGGTAGAGAGCTGACCACCCTCAACGCTGAACACGGGTATCAAATTGCGGTGCTTATCCAAAAAAGCAAGCCGATCATCGTCAATAAGAGTACCGTTGGTGAATATAGGAAACAAAATATCGGGGTATTCCGCTGCTTTTTCTATAACATCTGACCTGACCATAGGTTCGCCGCCCGCTAAAAGGATAAAGCTGATTCCCAGATCGGTGGCTTCGGAAAATACCCTTCCCCACTGCTCCGAAGAAAGCTGCCTGACGGGTGATCCGTCGCTGCAGGTGTCCAGTGAACGGGCGTAGCAGCCTGCACAATGCAGGTTGCAGACGCTGGTTATGCTTGCTATCAGAAACGGTGGGATATGCTCGCCTTCCTCCTCAAAGCTGTGCCTTACAGCGTCAGCACGTTTGCACGAGGCAGCAAAACGCAGCATAAAAGCGGATTCGGCAGGGTGAAAAAGTGACGCTTTCAGCAGGTCCTTTACTACGTTTTCAACACCCTCGGTCAGATATTGTTCAAATTCACGGTCATTCATTTTATCAACAGCCCCCTATACGATGATTTTAGTTCAACTTCGATCAAAAGCTACTTAGTCAGTCAATTTCTCCAGCATTTCATGAAGCAGTGCATACAAGGTCTGTGCCTTCTGCGGATCAAGCGAGATACAGGCGCTCAGACGCTGCGGTACGGTACTTGCTTTTTCCTTCAGCGCCTCTCCATGTTCCGTTATGGTAACTATAAGATCTCGCTCGTCGTCAGTTGAGCGGCGCCTTGTGACATAACCTTTTTCCTCAAGACGTTTTAGAAGCGGGGTCAGAGTGCTGGAATCCAGATACAGGTATCTGCCGACTTCCTTGACCCTCAGTTCCTTATGTTCCCACATGACCATCATAGTGATATACTGGGTATAGGTCAGGTCAAGCTCGTCCAGAAATGGTTTGTATGCTTTTACCATTTCTTTGGAGCAGGCGTACAGAGGGAAACAAAGCTGGTTCTCCAGCTTAAGATGGTCAAATTTATCTGCCATTATGTTTATCTCCTATCTTTGTAATTAACGGATCAGAAATTTTCGTGCGACACTAATGCCTATTTTATAAGGCAAAGGTCTGAGTTTGCGATCGGCTTCCTTTATTTTTTCCCGTATATTTATATGTTGTGGGCAATGTTGCTCGCATTTGCCGCAGCCGATACACTGCGATGCGAAACCGGGCTTCTTTCTCATTCCTATATTCTGGGCGAACTCAAAGCGGGCACGGGAATTCTTTTCCATGTACATCAGATTATAATAGTAGAAAGTACCCGGAATATCCACTCCCTTTGGGCAGGGCATACAGTAACGACAGCCTGTACAGCCTACTTTTTCCCGTTCGCGTATGATCTGCTTTATCTTTTCCACGATTTCCATGTCTTCCGCTGTCAGATGCCCCGGCTCAGCCTCCGACGCAATTCGGATATTCTCCTTCACCATCTCCTCCGAATTCATGCCGGAAAGCACACAGGTGACCTCAGGCTGATCCCACAGCCAGCGCAGTCCAAGCTCGGCAGGAGTGTAGCCTTTACTGTCAGTGGCAAGCACCTCTTTCGCTTTATCGGGCAGATCCACCAGCTTGCCGCCTCGGAGCGGCTCCATGATTATCACAGGGATACCCTTCTCTGCTGCTGCCTTAAGACCTCTTCTTCCCGCCTGAGTATGCTCGTCCAGATAGTTGTACTGTATCTGACAGAAGTCCCAGTCATACGCATTCAATATCTTCAGGAACATTTCCGTGTCACCGTGATAGGAAAAGCCTATATTATGAATACGCCCTTCCGCCTTCTGCTGTTTTATCCAGTCTTCGATCCCCAGCGATTTCAGATTTTCCCATTCCGCATAATCCGTAAACATATGCATCAGATAATAGTCGATATAGTCTGTGCGCAGGCGGGACAGCTGCTCGTTAAAGGTTTTGTCAATGGCCGCTGAGGAGCGGATTATGTACTGTGGGAGCTTGTCAGCTATATATACCTTATCACGGCACTTATTTTCATCTAAAATCCGACCGAGACATTCCTCGCTTCCGAAGTAAATGTAAGCTGTATCAAAATAATTTATGCCGTTTTCTATTGCGAGAAGCACTTCACTTTCGGCTTTCTTGTAGTCGATGTTCTTGCCGTCCTTGCTGAATCTCATGCAGCCATATCCCAACTGAGATATTTGATTGCCGTATCTGTCTGTTCTGTACTTCATATCCGCGCTCTCTCATTCTTGTTATACTTTTTATAATCTTGCAAAATTTAATCTTGCACAATGTATTTATTATATTATAGCAATATACGATGTGAATGTCAATATCTTTATGACATTTTTAAGATAAAAATTAACCTTGCAATTTCTTGCAAGGTCAATTGATATCAGAGTCAAATCAAACTATATCCGCTTCACTCAGCGTCTGTATACCTGCCTCACGAAGAGCCGCAGCGGCCGCTTCATCATTATTCACCTTCAGGATAGCATAGCCAGAGCCCTGAGTTCTTGCGATGAATGCGTAAATATACTCAACAGTTATCTCTGCGTCCGCAAGTACCTTTACCACTGATGCAAAGCCTCCGGGAATATCCTGTACGGCGATAGCGATAACGTTGTTCAGCGACACCGTTAATCCCGCTTCCTTCAGCAACGCTATCGCCTCGTCGGGTTTATCCACAACAAGCCTCAATATACCGAAATCGGTGGTATCGGAAACGGATAATGCCCTGACGTTTATGCCTTTATCAGCGATAAAAGCGGTTATCTCCGCCAGACGTCCTGCCTTGTTTTCTACAAAAACAGAAATTTGTTTTATATACATATCATATCCTTCCTTCCGCACTTACGCCAAAGCAGTTGTATCCCAGCTTAAAAGCTTTCAAATTAACGTCAACGGTTTTCTGAGGAACAGTCGTTCTTACCGCTTCGATCCATTCCGCCTCATCTATATCGGTAAAGTGAGCTGCAGCACCCAATAAAACCGTGTTTGCCGCCTTTATGGTTCCCGCCTTCATTGCAAGCTCATCAGCGCCCACTGCCATAACGTTCACTCCAAGCTTGCGTATCTTTTCCAGAATATCTTCGGGATACTCGGTCTGCCCCATTATAACGGGCATGGGATCGATCTGCTGAGTATTTGATATAATCACCCCGTCAGGCTTCAAATAGGGCAGCCATCTCGCTGCTTCCAGCTGCTCAAAGGAAATTATTATGTCAGCCTCGCCTTTTTCAATGACCGACGACCAAACCTTGTCGCCGTATCTGACGTAAGTGACAACGGAACCTCCCCTCTGGGACATTCCGTGCACCTCGCTGACCTTAACGTCGTAACCGCTGTCAACAAAGCATTTGCCCATGATTTTGGAGGCTAACAGCGTTCCCTGCCCGCCGACACCGACTATAAGAATATTTTTTACGGAATTGGTCATTGTTCGCCGCCCTCCTTTATCGCTTTTGTTTTGCAGGCGAATTGGCAGATTCCGCAGCCTACGCACTGAGAATCACTTATCACCGCTTTTGTCTTTCCACTGACAGCATCCTTGATCTGTGACAATGCGGGGCAACCCACTTTAAGGCACATCTTGCAGCCTACGCATTTATCCTTGTCCACCGTCAGCGGCAAGGAATGCTTTACGTTTTTCAGCAAGGCGCAGGGACGACGGGAAATGATAAGAGACGGTTCGTCTGCTTCCAGCTCCTTTTTTACGGCTTCCCTTGTGGTGTCAACATCATAAGGATCGACCACAACCACACGGCTTATCCCCACCGCTTTTGCCAGCGCCTCTAAATCAACGGCAACAGTAGGGTCACCTGCGATCGTCAGACCGTTGGCAGGGTTGTTCTGGTGTCCGGTCATTCCGGTTATCGAGTTGTCCAGTACAATGACGGTAGAATTACCTTTATTGTAGGCTATATCAATAAGTCCGGTTATGCCTGAATGGATAAAGGTGGAATCACCTATGACAGCAACTGACTTTTTTGCCTGCTCTTTTCCTCTTACAGTGTTGAAACCGTGCAGTCCGCTTACGGAAGCGCCCATGCAGGCAACGGTATCAGTTACAGAAAGAGGAGCCTGTGCACCAAGCGTATAACAGCCTATATCTCCGCTTACATACAGATCCATGCCTTTAAGCGCATAGAACAGTCCACGGTGAGGGCAGCCTGCGCAAAGCACGGGGGGACGGGGCGGTATTTCCCCTTCAAATTCAAGTAACGATGGAGTGCTTCCCAGAATAGTCTCACGCACTGTCCTCTGGGAAAACTCACCAAGACGTGAGAACATCTCTTTTCCGATGACCTTCACGCCGTGTTTTCGGCAGTGAGTTTCGATAACGTCGTCCAGCTCCTCGATGACGTAAAGGGCTTCCACCTCTTTGGCAAAATCCTCTATCAGCTTGACGGGAAGCGGGTTTACCATGCCTAATTTCAAGTAGCTTGCGCTATCGCCGAGAGCTTCCTTTGCGTATGTATAGGTTGTACCTGCGGCAATGATACCTATTTTTTTGTTATTATATTCAATGCTGTTGATACCGCTTGTCTCTGCGTATTCCCGCAAAGCCTCGGTGCGTTTTTCCACCTTTTCGTGAGCTTTTCTCGCCATTGCAGGCATCATTACGTTTTTGGAGATGTCACGCTTGTATTCCTTTAACTTGGGTTCGTTCCTGCTTTTCTCCTCAACAATAGAACGGGAATGGGAAACTCTTGTGGAAAGTCTCAGCAGTACAGGCGTGTCGTATTTCTCAGACAACTCATAGGCAAGCTTTGTGTACTCCTTGCATTCCGCTGAGTCGCAAGACTCTAACATGGGAACCTTTGCAGCAATGGCGTAGTTTCGTGAATCCTGTTCGTTCTGGGAGGAATGTATAGCAGGGTCGTCCGCCACTGCACACACCATTCCTCCGTTTACTCCAATGTATGAAACGGTAAAAAGCGGGTCGGCGGCAACGTTGAGTCCCACATGTTTCATTCCGCAGAAGCTCCTTGCTCCGCCTGTGCAGGCGCCAAAGGCGGCTTCAAAAGCTACCTTTTCGTTGGGTGCCCACTCGCAGTAAATCCCGTCGAATTTTACGGCAGCCTCAGTTATCTCGGTGCTGGGAGTGCCGGGATAGGAGGAAACGAACTTCACCCCTGCTTCATATAATCCCTGAGCCACCGCCTCGTTGCCAAGCAATAGTTTTTTACTCATGGTGTATCTCTCCCTTATTTGTTTCTCAGGTCAACTATACGCTGAGCCTTGCCGGTAAATCTTTCGATCGTTTTAGGCTCAACAAGAGTTACCTTTATCTCAATGCCAAGTATGGACTTGATACGGTAGTGTATGCGCTTCTGCAGAGCTTCCAGCTCTCCGAATTTCTCCAGCAGTGAGCCGTCGATAAGCTCAACTCTTACCTCCAACGTGTCCGCAAAGCCTTCTCTGCGCACCACAAGCTGATAGTGCGGACCTATCTCGCTAACGCCAATGAGCGCACTTTCTATCTGAGTCGGGAACACATTTACGCCCCTTATCTTCAGCATATCGTCGCTTCTGCCGATTATCTTATGCATACGGGCGGTAGTTCTCCCGCATTCACAAGGCTCATAATTGATGTTGGTGATGTCCTTGGTACGGTAGCGCAGCATAGGCATACCACGTTTTGTAAGATTTGTGATGACCAGCTCACCCGTTTCTCCCTTTGGCAGCACCTCTCCCGTCTCAGAGCTGATTATCTCACAGAGGAAGTGATCCTCGTTTATATGCAGCCCGTCACGGAGGTAACATTCTCCCGACATTCCCGGTCCGTTAAGCTCGGAAAGCCCATAGTTGTCAGTTGGGAAGAAGCCGTTACCCCAGCTCTGAGATATCTGCTCACGCATTTCCGGAGTGCTTCCCTCACTGCCTAAAATGCCAAGCTTCAAAGCACTGTACATTGTCATGGGAAATTCATCGGCTCTTTCTCTTGCTGCTTCTGCAAGATACAAGCAATAGGAGGGTGTTGCAACGATGGCAGTCGTGCCGAAGTCGCGCATGAATTTGAGCTGTTTTTCGGTGTTTCCCGCAGATGTGGGCACGACTGTGGCGCCTATCTTCTCAAGTCCGTAATGCAGACCCAATGCTCCGGTGAACATTCCGTAGCCGAAGCATATCTGCACGATAGTTTCATCATCGGCGCCTGCCGCCATGGCAAGCCTTGCTACCTGCTCCGACCAGTTGTCGAGATCCTCCCGTGTATATCCTACTACCGTAGGATTACCCGTGGTGCCGGAGGAAGCATGAAGACGAACAAGGTCTTTCTTAGGCACTGCAAACAGACCGAATGGGTAGTTGTCCCGCAGGTCGTCCTTGGTGGTGTAGGGTATGTACTGTATATCCGAAAGGCTTTTTATCTTGTCGGCGGTGACGCCTGCTTTTTCAAGGCGCTTGTGGTAAAACTCCACATTTTTGTCGCAGTAGTCCACCAGAGCTTTCAGACGTTCAAGCTGCAATGCCTCAATGTCTGACCGCTTGGCACATTCCATTTCCTTGTTCCATATCTTATTGTCCATCTTTACTTTTCCTTTCAACAAAGCCTTTACATTCTGCAAATATTATAACGCTTTTTGCAGGAATTGTAAAGGCTTTGTTTTTCCCTTTTTGGGAAGAGAGTTCCTAGAATGGACATTTCATAAAAACATCCTCTAACATTTTTAAATTCCGATTTATCTTATCAACAGCACAGATATAAAGAAAATTTCCACAAATCACTCAACCACATAATCCTTGGAATAAAACTTATCATTCCCCTCGGCAGACTTAGGCGCAATTTTCTTCGCCAGCACCGTCCCCACAAAACAAAACAGGAACGACAAAGCCATAGCCGCACAAGCAAAGTGAGGACCTAAATCATACACCTTACCCAAAGCAGGCAGCTCTACGCCTATGGAGAACAGCTTGCATACAACGGGCGGCAGAGCAACCACAAATCCGCCTATCATACCGCACCATGCTCCAAAACGGTTTATCTTCTTTGAGTACAGTGAGATCATATAGGGTGCAAGGAAGGAACCGGAAATTATGCCCCATGAGTAGGACATCATGTCCAGTATCAGCGTGTTGCTGTTGGCGATGATGTAGGACAGCACCACGAACAGCAGACACAAGCCCTTGGTGATCAGCATATCTCCGCCTGTAATCATTTTTTTCAACAGTCTGGGGCGTATAAAATCCATTGTCAGCATTGAAGAGGCGGTTATGGTAATGGAGGAAAGGGTGGATACCGAGGCGGCTATAAGCAGAACCAGAACAACTGCTATCAGTATATTGGAGAGACCGGAGCTTAGCAGCATGTTTGGAACAAGGTAGTCGGGATTTCCTGCACCGCTGCCGGGTATTTCGGACAGATCATTGAAGAAAAGGTGAGAGAAGGAGCCGATAAAATAGCCACCGCCTGATACAACAAAGGCAAAAACGGTGGAAATGATCGTGCCTCTGCGCACTTCCTTATCATCACGAATACCATAATATTTATGTATCATCTGGGGTAATCCCCATGTACCGAAGGAGGTCATCAGTATTGTTGCAATAAGACCTGCAAAAGCCGTGCCGTTTAAATTCAGCGCTTCTGTAGATTCGGTCAGCGCCTGCATACCGTTGGCAAAGCCGTTCACCTGCTCGCAGCGCATTATGGCAAATATCAGTGTGATAACACCCACCAACATTACTATTCCCTGTATGAAGTCGGCCTTCAGTATAGCGGAATATCCGCCCAGAATAACCATCGCCGCAGACGCTAAGGCAATTACTATCATGCAGACAGTCTCGTCCACCTGCAAAAGCACCGAGCAGACACTGGTAAGTCCTTTGTACACCGAAGCGGAGTATGGCAGCAGGAAGATAAAGATCACTGCCACAGCGAAAAGCTTCATCTTCTCGCTTTCAAACCTTGCGGCAAAAAATTGAGGCATCGACTTTATCTTCAGTCTGCGGGTTATCTCCCTCGTGCGCTTTGCAAGCACCAGCCATGCTATCAGTGATCCAAACACTGCATTGCCGATGCCGATAAGTATTGCCCAGCCGCCGTAGCCCCAACCGCTTTTTCCTGCATAGCCGATAAACATAACTGCGGAAAAATACGCCGTTCCATAGGAGAAAGCGGACATCCACGCTCCCGCATTCCTCTTTCCCACGGTAAACTCTGCAATATTGCCGCTTTTACGTCTGCTCAGAATTGCAACGATTGCAATGAACAGAATATAAATACCTATTGAGATCCATATTACAGTCTGTGTTGACATAAAAAACGTTCCTTTGATTCTGTTTAAGGCTTGCTAAGCTCTTCCTGCTCCAAGGTCTTGATCCCGTGGCCTGACAGTGCCAGAGCAGCTGCGGCTGCGTCCTGTACACGGAAGATCATATACGCTTTGTCGGAGCCTTTTCCGCCTAAAAATGCGTACATATACTCAACATTGTTGCCGGAATTGGAAATAACCTCCAGCACTTTGTTCAAGCCTCCGGGAGTGTCGGGTATCTCAACTCCCAGCACTGGGGTCAGGGAATGGACATACCCTGCGTCTTTAAGTATGGTAGTTGCTTTGTAAACGTCGTCAACAATAATACGGACTATGCCGAAATCCTTTGTCTCAGCCAGAGAAAGTGCTCTCATATCAACGCCGTTATCGGCGAGCACCTTTGTCATGCCGCACATTGCGCCCGGCTTGTTTTCAACAAATATTGAAAGCTGATTTATGATCATGGTATTATCCTCCTTATATTTTACGCTTGTCGATAACACGGACTGCCTTGCCCTCACTGCGGACAATGGATTTGGGAGCTACCAGCGTCACCTTTGCAGTAAGCCCCAGCATTGAGCGCAGGTCGTTTACCAGCTTGTTCTGGCGCTGCTCTATTTCGCCTATGTTATCGGTGAACATCTCGGGAGTCATCTCGACCTGTACGTCAAGAGTGTCGGTATTCTTCACACGGTCAACTATTATCTGATAGTTTGCGGGATAGCCGTTATTCAGCAGTACCGTCTCTATCTGAGACGGGAACACGTTTACGCCTCTGATTATCAGCATATCGTCGCTTCTTCCCATTGGCTTGCACATTTTGACGTGAGTGCGCCCGCAGGAGCATTTCTCACGGGTCAGCTTACAGATATCCCTTGTGCGGTAACGCAGCAGCGGGAACGCCTCCTTGGTGATAGAGGTAAACACCAACTCGCCGATGGAGCCCTCAGGCAGCACCTCTCCCGTATCCGGATCGATTATCTCGGCGATAAAATGATCCTCATTGATATGCATTCCCGTCTGCTCAGAGCATTCAAAGGAAACGCCGGGACCTGACAGCTCGGTAAGCCCGTAGATATCGTAAGCCTTGATACCCAGCGTATTCTGTATATCCTGCCGCATCTCCTCGCTCCACGCCTCTGCGCCGAATATTCCCGCTTTAAGTGGTATCTGGTCGGGGGTCAGCCCCATCTCCTTCATAGTCTCGCCTATGTAGGCGGCGTAGGAGGGGGTGCAGCAGAGAATTGTAGCACTGAGGTCCATGATAAACATTATCTGACGCTCAGTGTTGCCGGAAGAAGTGGGGATAGTGAGACAACCTACCTTGTGAGAGCCGCCGTTCAGTCCGGGACCGCCGGTAAACAGTCCGTAGCCGTAGGACACCTGACAAACGTCCTCATTGGTGCCGCCTGCCGCCATAATTGCACGGGCACAGCACTCCTCCCACAGATCAATATCATGCTGAGTATAGAATGCTACCACACGTTTTCCTGTTGTTCCCGAAGTTGACTGGATACGCACGCACTCATTCAGCGGCTTTGCCAGCAAGCCGTAAGGATAGGCTTCACGCAGGTCGTCCTTGGTGAGGAAGGGCAGCTTGTGCAGATCGTCAACCGACTTGATATCGTCGGGAGTGAGGCCTTTTGCCTCCATCTTTTTGCGGTAGTAAGGCATATCGTTCCATACATGCCTCACCTGCTTCACAAGGCGTTCGTTCTGCCACGCCTTTATCTGCTCATAGCTGGCGGTCTCGATCTCGGGTTGGTAATAGCGTTCCATAGCGTTCTCCTTAGAAATATATTTGTTTTCTTTATGGACAATATATCGTATTTTTATTTTAACATTTTACAACGGTAAAGTCAATAGAAACAAAAAATATATATCGCTCTGTTCACAAAAATAAAATGCCAATCCAAAAAGAAAAAGATTGGCATTTATGATTGTTATGCACAGTTGTCAGCATTTGCTGCGCACTTCGATATTATTCCTCTTTTATCTTCCCTTCTTCAATCAAATCCAGCATCGCCTGAACAAACCTCTCATTAAGCTGGGTTCCCGCTACACGTTTCAGCTCCGCTATGACCTTCTCCAATTCCATCTTCTTGCGATATGGCCTTGTGGAAAACATAGCGTCAAAAGTATCCGCCACGGCGATCATCTGTGCTATCTCAGGTATCTCGTCTGCTTTCTTTCCGTAAGGGTAGCCCTTACCGTCGATCCTCTCGTGATGGAAACCTGCGCCCAGCGCCAGATCAGGTACGGCGTCAACCTCTTGCAGAATGTAATATCCGTCGATGGCGTGCTGCTTCATTATCAGGAACTCCTCGTCCGTAAGCTTGCCCGGCTTGTTCAGTATCTCGTTGGGCACCACGATCTTTCCTATATCGTGCATAAGACCGATGTTGTAGACCTTGTCGAGATCAGTTCCCATGTATCCAATTTTTTCCGCTATCATTTTGGTGTATTCCGCCACACGGAAGGAGTGACCATTGGTATAGGCATCCTTTACGTCAATGCTCTTGGCGAATACCTTGACCAGCTGATTTATCAGAACTCTGTCCTCTTTCTCCTTCTTGAGCAGTTGTGCCATTTTGTGACGGGCATAAGCACGCATAATAAGTATCACTATCAGAGCAGCAGCAACCGCCACGATCAGCCAGAACCATAACTGCTCATAAAAAGCCTTTTCCTTTATTATCTTTACGTCAAGGTTATTTACCGCCTCTCCGGTCATGACGTCAATGATAGACATATGGAAAGTATATTCGCCGCTTCTCAGGTTTGTGTAGCTTACAGGCTGCATTTCATGTCTGGATACCATAGTCGCCTTGGTGTCGAAGCCCTCTAAATAGTAGCTCACCTGAGGGTTATGAGTATATGTCATTGCAAGTCCGTTGATGGTGATACGCATGCAGTCAGAACGAAGGATTATGCTTTCGCCTGATTTTACATAAACCTCCTCGTCGTCTATCATTATGAATGGAATGACTAACTTAGCGTCATTCTTGCCTTTTCTAGCTGTGTTGATATTGATGCTGCTGACGCCGGATACGCCTGCAATATACAGTGTTCCATCGTCAGAAATGTAGTTTCTGGAGTTGGAGGTGGCAATACTGGGCAACCCGCAAAGGGTATCATAAAAAGAATATACAAGATCTTCGTCCTCAAGCAGGTTATCGCCGTTGACAAAATAAATGCCGTTGCTGCTCAATATCCAGATACCGCCGTTTGCATCGAACTGCATATCGTAGTTATCTGAATAGGGAAAATTTGACAGGGTATATATTTCTCCGTTTTTCAGATAGGAAATGGAGTTGCTGGTGATTATCCAGTATACATCCCTCAAGGGATCCTTGTGCAGCTGCATGATGATCTCGGATTTCAGACCGTCGTCCATTCCCAGCTGCCTCAGCTGCTCGTTTTCTTCTATTATGTACAGACCGCCGCCGTCGCTGCCGAAATAGATGCTTCCGTTCTCTCCTTCGGCAATACTGAGTATTTCCGTGTTGCTTATACCGCAGAATCCGTCGTATGTTGCTACAATGCGGTCGTTCCTTATCAGATTTACTCCGCCGCTGCCTGCAACGGCAATAGTACCGTCAGACAGCTCCGTCAATGTTCTGATCTTACTGGAAACCATTCCCGATTCTTCGTTGTAGACCTTATATGTACCGTCTCCGTAATAACAGATCAGACCGTAATCACTGATGGTGCTGTATGTACACAGCCAAAGCCTGCCGGCTGAATCCGCTTTGATACTGCGTATCCTGACTCCCTCCAACAGCTCGGTTAAAACATTTTCCTTTTGTTTATAATTTTTATCCAGCAGTTGAAGTCCCGCATCAGTACCGATATAAAGGTCGCCCTGATACATACAGGTGGTATTTACTACCACCCTATCCAAACCGGCAATGCCGGTGATGTCCGTAAAGGGGCTGCTTATGATCTTCATTACGCCCTGTCTGGAGGAGGTGAACCAAAGGTTGCCCTCAAAGTCCTCCATTATTGTGGTTATCGAGCTGTTCATGGGGAGATTTTTCATTTCCACATATCTGCCGGTTTCGTCAAAGTAACCAAGGCCATTGTTGGCGCAAAGCCACATTTTGCCGTCCGAGGCAAAATAGATATCGTTTATATGCTCCTGAGGGGAAACGAAAATGCTTTGGGTCGTCTTCATGCCATCAGCCATGTTTCCGACCACGATGCGGTCTCTGTCGGTGCCGAGATAAACCTTGCCATTTTCAACGGGATCTGGAGTGATACAGTATATTTCTCCCAGCCCCAGATCCCCTCCGTCATAAAATGAGGTCAGCTTCAAATTTTCCATTGAGAAAAAGCAGCTGTCCATTGTGCAGCCGTAAATAACTCCGTTCTTGTCGGCTGTCAGGCGGCGAAGATATTTGCCCTCGATCTTGGGATCGTTTATTTTAAACAGTTCACCGTCGCTGTTGATGTACGCAAGACCCGATGTTGTGGCAATGATGATGTTCCCTGCCCCGTCCTCACATATGGCACGAACAGACAGGGAGATCAACCCCTCATTTCTTCCCCAGAGCTGAAATTGTGCATTCTGACGCATCGCAACACCGCTGTCATTTGTTCCGATCCATAAGCGGTCCTGAGAATCCACATACAGATAATTGACACTGGAAATGCCCGAAGAGGAATCAAAATGATGAAATTCGCTTCCGTCATAGCGGGTCAGACCGCTGTAACCTCCTATCCAGATAAATCCTATGCTCGTCTGGGCAATAGCGTTCGCTTCAGATGTGAGAAGTCCGCTGCCGTTATCGTACAGAAAGGCAGAATATCCTCTTTCGCCGTCTGTCTCCTCGGCAGAAACAGCGCCTACAGGAATCAGCAGACAGGAAAGAGTGAATATAGCTAAAAGTAAATATTTGAGAAGAGATGAATTTTTTTTGCTGTTCATCATACGATCCCCTTCGTATTGCAATGTAATATGCTGAAATCAACCTTTTATCTATTTAATATATGAATTTTCGATATATATATAAAATTATACCAATTATATTACAAACAGTCAAGGGAATTTTTACATTTTATCTTCCATATTTAGGTTAAAGGATACAGAAAACCGCCTGCGGATAGGTTTTCCGCAGGCGGATACTCTTTATCAGCCGGCTTATAAATATTTCCGGTGGATTTCCTTTAGGAAATAGGCTCAAAGTCGGCTGCACCATGCTTGCACAGCGGGCAGACAAAATCGTCGGGCAGCTCGTCTCCCTCATGAATGTAGCCGCATATCTTGCATACATAGCCCTTTTTGCCCTCGGTCTGGGGTTTAGGCTTGACATTCTTCTGGTAATAGGTATAGGTCATTGTCTCCGTATCAGAGATCACACGAGCCTCGGTAACGCTGCATATAAACATTCCGTGAGTGCCAAGATCGACATACTGCTCCACCTTCAGAGACATGAATGCGTTGATATAGCGGGGCAGGAACACAAGCCCGTTGTCGGAGCGGAGAGGCGTGCAGTCTGCAAACTTATCAACCGTTCTTCCGCTCTGGAAGCCGAAGGTCTCAAATACCTTGAAGGGTGCTTCGGTGGACAGGCAGTTCACATTCAGAATTCCCGTCTGCTTGATAACATGGTGAGAGTAGTTTGCCTTGTTGATGTTGACTGCAACACGGTAAGGATTATCCGTAAGCTGGGTTACGGTATTTACTATAAGACCGTTATCCTTCGTTCCATCGTTGGAGGTGACGACATAAAGACCGTAGCCTATCTTGAACAGCGCAGTCATATCGTGCTTGTTTGCGGTATCCTCTTTTTGAGCCATATAGCCCTTGCACAGCTCCTCGGACAGATCCTCAAGCTGCTGGCGGCTGGTTTCGTTCAGTGCAGACATAATGTGAACGGTATGATTGGCAAAGGTCAGATTCTTGCATTTTTCCAGCATACTCTTCATGGTCCTTACCGCCTGAGGAGCCCATGAACCGTTTTCTATCAGGGCTACCGTACGGTTCTGGAAATCACGTTCCGTCAGGTGCTCAATAAAGGTGCGCATGAAAGGGAAAATATCTGCGTTGTAGGTGGTGGTCGCCAATACCAGCTTGCCATAGCGGAAAGCGTCTTCCACCGCCTCTGCCATATCGTCACGGGCAAGGTCGGTTACAACGACCTTAGGGCAGCCCTTTTCGGTCAACTTTTCCGCAAGCAGCTCCACAGCAGCCTTTGTATTGCCGTACACCGAGGTGTAGGCTATCATTATTCCCTCGGATTCTACGCTGTAAGAGGACCATGTGTCATACAGCTTAATGTAATGAGCAAGATCTTCCTTGAGGACGGGACCGTGGGTGGGACAGATAATGCTGATGTCCAGTCCTGAGGCTTTTTGAAGCAGACGCTGCACCTGCTTGCCGTATTTGCCGACAATTCCGATGTAGTAGCGGCGGGCTTCACAGTCCCACTCCTCTTCTACGTCCAGCGCTCCGAACTTTCCGAAACCGTCGGCGGAAAACAGGACCTTGTCAAATGAATCGTAGGTAACGATTACCTCAGGCCAGTGTACCATGGGAGCGGTCACAAATGTCAGAGTGTGCTTACCGAGACTTAATGTGTCGCCCTCGTTTACCACGATACGCCGATCGGCGTATTCCTCGCCGAAAAACTGCTTTATCATTGTAAAGGATTTTTCGGAAGACACTATCTGCGCACCGGGATATACCTTCATGAAATTGGCGATATTGGCGGAGTGGTCCGGCTCCATATGTTGAACGATAAGGTAATCCGGTTTTCTGCCGCTAAGGGCTGCTGCCACATTATCCAGCCACTGGTGAGTAAAATTACGGTCTACCGTGTCGATCACAGCGGTCTTTTCGTCAAGAATAACGTAAGAGTTGTACGCCATGCCGTTGGGAACTATGTACTGTCCCTCAAACAGGTCTATCTCATGATCATTGACGCCTACATACCTGATATCTGATGTAACGTTAATATCCATAATCTTCTCCTTTCTTGTAAAATTATACTGTAAATTATATACCTTTTTTGACGCAAAGTCAACTTATATCAAGTCGAATTTTTGCAGTTTTTATTTGTATTTCTTCTCAAGGAACGAATATGTAGTGTCGGGAACTATTTTCTTGATCTCATCCCAGTTCTTATCTTCAAGGTGTTTTCTGACAAGGGAGGCGGATATTGGTTCGCCGTCGATTTCCTTGCGGGGTATCTCACACAGCTCAACACCGTATTTCGGTAGAATTTCTTTCATGCTTTGATTGTACTGGGGGGGTGTGTGCCGAAAGCGAAGGGAGTTTCGATGTAATCCATCAGGAAGTCGGCGACGGCTTTGTTCCCTTCTTTTCCGCAGTGTATAGGCATATCAAGATAAAATTCATAACCGTACTGTTTGTATAATTCCTCAAAAACGGGAAGAGCATCCAAATCCCACTCGTCTTGTCTGTATGTCTGACCAAAAAGGAAGATTTTATCCCCTTTCCTGATGCCATATTCCTCCAAAATCTTCATGTAATAATACCTGTCAGCGCCATTAGGCATAGGTATGGAGACTACCCTGTATTCAAGTCCACGGTTGCTCATATTATCCTGCAGATAATATCCTAAGGTGTTTTTGTCAATACTCCAAAAGCTTCCCGTAATACATGGACCTATTAGACAAACTGTGTTTTTGTACGTTGACGGAGCATTTATAACTACCCTTGA
>JAFLUH010000004.1:0-3952 GCA_022508895.1 Oscillospiraceae bacterium | reverse complement strand
ATCGCTCGGTATTTTGCTTTCAAACGGTCGTATAGTTCCGCATTTACATAACGGGTTATATATTCATCTATTACACGATTGGCGTGTTTATCGATCAAAATGCTCGGCGCATAGATCACATCAGTGTGAAAATCTTTTAACGGGGGAAAATTTTCAAGATGACGCATTGTCCAATCTGTGATAATAATAAGATCTACGCCTAATTTACATACGCCTTCAATTGAATCTACCATATATACATCTGTTTCGCAATTAAGCTGATCTACCTCTCTAATGTGCATTGAGCGAAATGTTGTATCCTCATAAATACCAAGAACTTGAATACCGGAATAGTTACTGATTGCATTTGAAAACACGGCAGACAGTTTATCGAGTCCCCAGAAAGCGATTTTTTTATAGTTCCTTGCTAAAAACCAATACTCTAAACTCAATCCTTTTTCAACGAGATACTCAAGCTTTGCAATGCAATCAAGCTTATCGCTATACAATGCTTCACTGGTACAAACAACTGCTCCTGTAACTATGTTTTTTTCGGACACTACAGGGATAATATCGCAGCCGGAGTCCTCAACAGATAAAGGCATATTGATTTCCTGATAGTGAAAATTGTCTCCGGTAGCCTGATAATATATCGTATCGTACTGCCTTCGATTACATGAATATTGTGATTATAGCATTGATTTTTTTAATAGTCAAGTGAGATGTATTTTGAGCATATATGAAAAAATACAGTTGAAATATTGACAGTGCTTGTTGGTTGCGCTATGATATATTTAGAAATAATCACATAGAGGTGTGCAATGAAAAAGCTGGAAATCGATCATATAACGCTTGGAGTGTGCTACTATCCCGAGCACTGGGACAAATCGTTATGGCGGGACGATTTGAGGAAAATGAAGGAATACGGTATAGAAACTGTCCGTATTGCAGAATTTGCATGGAACAAATTTGAACCTCATGAGGGTGTATTCAGCTTTGACTTTTTTGATGAGTTTATGGAAATGACTGTCGAGGAAAATATGAAAGTAATCTTCTGCACTCCGTCGGCAACACCGCCTGTATGGATGAGTGAGAAATACCCTGAAATTTTAAATGCAGATATTGACGGAAATCTGATCTATCACGGACTTAGACGTCATTGCAACCTCAATTCCGAGAAATACCGCTTTTTCGTTTCCCGTATCACAGAAAAACTTGCGGAGCATTACAGCAGGTGCTCTAATATTGCAGCGTGGCAGCTTGACAATGAAATCAACTGCGAATGTGACTTGTATTATTCCGAAAGCGATCACCATGCGTTCAGAGAATATCTGAAAAGCAAATTCGGAGATCTTGATGAGCTTAACAGGGCGATCGGAGCTGAGTTCTGGAATCAGACGTACACTGCGTGGGACGAGGTTCATCTTCCCCGCCGCACAAACTTCAGCAGAATGGGAAATCCGCATATCGGACTGCTTGAAAAGCGCTTTATTTCAGATACTGTTATAAACTTTTTTAAGTTGCAGGCGGATATTATACGGCAGTATACCGATGTGCCGGTGACGACGAACGGTTTGTTCCGCCATGTTGATTATCATCGGCTTGTTGATGAGGTGCTTGACTACATAACTTACGATAACTATCCGAATTTTGCATACGAAAGGCGGTTGGACGTTTCACATCAAAATGGAATGAAGGATAGAAACAGCTCGTATAATCTTACACGAGTACGCAGTATTTCCCCGATATTTGGCGTTATGGAACAGCAGTCCGGACCGTCAGGATGGAATTTCAGAATGGAACACCCATCACCAAAGCCGGGACAAATACGGCTCTGGACTTTGCAGGCAATCGCACATGGCGCAGACTATATAAGCTATTTCCGTTGGAGGACCTGTACCTTTGGAAATGAGATATACTGGCACGGGCTTCATGACTATTGCAACAAGCCGAATCGGAGAACAAAAGAGCTTGAAAAAACCTATCGGGATATTCAATGTCTGCAGGATATCTGCGGAAAGGAGTATATTGCTGAGGCGGCACTGTTAAGAGATTACGATAACGAGTGGGACGCTGAGGAGGATGTATGGCACTCAGCCGTTGATGATATAAGCTATGACGGTTGGTTCAGAGGGTTTCAAAAAAAGCATATACCCTATGATTTGGTGTATATAAACGATATGACGGGACTTGATGAGCTGTCAAAATACAAGATGGTCGTGTATCCTCACCCGACGATTTTAACCGAAAAACGCACCGTGCTTTTGCAGGCGTATGCCGAACGGGGCGGAACGGTGATTTTCGGCTGCCGTACCGGATATAAAGATCTAAGCGGAAAATGCCGTATGATAGCAATGCCGGGATTTGCGGCTGAGCTTTGCGGTGTTGAGGTTGAGGATTTTACGTTCCTTTCGCCCTATGATGAAGCGCAATATGTGAATATCGGAGAAAAGCGTGTCGGCGCCCCGTGCTTTAACGATGTTCTGCAAATCACGGACGGAGTACAGCTTGGAACGTTTGAAAGTAATTATTACGCCGGAAGGGCTGCGTTATCGGTCAAGAAGATCGGCAAGGGCAAGGTGTACTACTTTGGCGCTGCGTTTGCCGAGGATTGTGCCAAGGCGTTTATTGAGCTTGAAAAAATTGGTTCACCAAGGGATTTGGACAGGTTTATCAATATACCGGAAAGCGTGGAGCTTGCAGTTAGGGGGGAGTATATATTCCTATTGAATTACAGCGAGGATAGAATTGAAATGGACTGCTCCGCAAGCTTTAAGGATATGATCAGCGGAGAGATCTACACTGATAAAATCACGATTGAAGGGTATGATGCTGTCGTTTTAAAAGGAATATAATTGTACCGCAGATTGAAAAGATGAATCTCTCATGCAATTTATTATGCTGAGCGATATGTCCACATTATTCTTTTACCGAATCAAATTTAGCCAGTATAAACAAAGTAAAGCCCTTTGGAAAACATTTTCCAAAGGGCTTTGTCCAATCACGGCAGAAATTATACCTTTTCCATTGTTCAAAATAAGTCGATGAGTATGCCTGCCATTGTATCATCAGAAAAGGATATTTACTCTTGATAAACTTGCGTCAAATTCAGCGCCAAAATTCTCATAGCACGTTCCTCTGCAATATCTCAAACAAGATATGCGTTGAAGAACTCAGTGAGCTTGTCAAAGGGAATGATATCGGTTCTGTCATAAAGATCAGTATGAACTGCACCGGGGATTATCATAAGCTCCTTATTTTCGCCTTTGAGCTTTTGGAAAGCGTCCTTGCTGAAATAGCAGGAGTGCGCCTTTTCTCCGTGTACGATCAAAACGGCACTGCGTATCTCGTCGGCGTAAGCAAGTATAGGCATATTCATAAAGGACAGTGCGGAGGTGGTGTTCCAGCCGCCGTTGGAATTGAGGGAACGCTCGTGGTAACCGCGGCTTGTTTTGTAATAGTCGTAATAATCCTTTACATAAAAAGGTGCGTTCTCGGGCAGTGGGTCAACAACACCTCCACCAAGCTGATAGGAACCGTTTTTGTAATCCACCGTCCTCTGTGCGTTTAAGGATTTGCGCACTTCATACCGTGCGTCGGCGTCCATTACATCAAAATAGCCTCTGGCATTGACACGAGTCATGTCGTACATTGTAGAAGCCACCGTTGCTTTGATGCGGGTGTCGATCGCGGCTGCGTTCAGCGCCATGCCGCCCCAGCCGCAAATACCGATAATACCGATACGCTCGGGGTCAACGTTGTCCTGAACCGAGAGAAAGTCAACAGCGGCGGAAAAATCCTCGGTGTTGATGTCAGGGGAAGCCACATAACGGGGCTGACCGCCGCTTTCACCTGTGAAGGAAGGGTCAAAGGCAACAGTCAGAAAACCACGCTCAGCCATGATTTGTGCATACAGACCGGCAGCCTGCTCCTTTACTGCGCCGAATGGACCGCATATCGCAATTGCAGGCAG
>JAFLUH010000039.1:3997-17906 GCA_022508895.1 Oscillospiraceae bacterium | reverse complement strand
AAAGATTGCTAATAAGAGGGCAGTTGTAAAGACAAGAACACAGCCTGTGAAAGGCGAGAAAAAGCATTGGTACAAGAGGGCAGTTGTAAAGACAAAGATACGATGCCCGTGAAAGGCAAGAAAAAGCATTGGTACAAGAGGGCAGTTGTAAAGACAAAGACACGATGCCCATGAAAGGCAAGAAAAAGCACTGGAACAAGAGGTCAGTTGTAAAGACAAAATCGGGTGTGGGCGTGCCCACGACCGCCGCCTGCGAAAGGCAACACCCCCTCCAACAATATTTTACTGGACAAAAAGCCCAATTGGTGATACAATAATAACAGCTACTATTTATTAAAAGAAGGGAATGATCACAATGACGGAAAACGAAGCCCGTGAAGCGATATGCGAGGTGGGACACAATCTGTGGCAGCTCGGTTTCGTTGCGGCAAACGACGGCAACATCTCGGTGAAGCTGGACGAGGACGTGTTCCTTGCCACGCCTACAGGCACAAGCAAGCGCATACTGCGCCCCGAAATGCTGATACTTGTAAACGGCAATAACGAGGTCATCAAGGAGGCGAAGGGCTACAAGCACTCCTCAGAGTTCAAGATGCACCTGCGCTGCTACAAGGAGCGCCCCGACATCAACGCCGTGGTCCACGCTCACCCTCCTACCGCCACAGGCTTTGCGATAGCCCACGTTCCGCTGGACGATTACTCCATGCCCGAGGCGATAATCTTTTTGGGCAGCGTTCCCATTGCTCCCTACGACACTCCCGGCTCGGTGGGGCTGGCAGATTCGGTTATCCCGTTTTTGCAGCACCACGATACCATTTTAATGGAAAATCACGGCGCAGTCGCAGTGGGAGTTGATTTAACGCAGGCGTATTACCGCATGGAGACCCTTGAGCATTACGCAAAGGTCTCCCTTGTTGCACGGCAGCTTGGCGGCGCTCACCCGCTCCCTCCCGACAAGATAGAGGAGTGCGTGGAGCTGGGAAAGAGCTTCCCCATACGCCACCCGGGCTACAGAAAATATTCCTGAGAGGAAATGATCCATGAAAAAAGTCCTGATTTTTGATTTCGGAGCGTCCAGCGGCAGAGCCTTGCTTTGCAGCTACGAGAACAGGAGCTTTGTCTCCACCGAGATACACCGCTTCAACAACAATCCCATAACCGTGAACGGCACCTCCTACTGGAATATCGACATGATATTCCGTGAGGTGGACAGGGCGCTGGACAAGGCGGCGGATTACGGCTACGACGCCGTTTCCGTTGACACATGGGGGGTGGACTTCGCTCTGCTGGACAAGGACGGAGCGTTTGTGCAGAAGCCCGTGTGCTACCGTGACGGACGGACGGACGGAGTGCCCGAAAAGCTGTTCGGGAAAATCTCCGAAAAGGAGCTTTACATGAAGTCGGGCATCAAGCAGATGTCCATAAACACCATGTATCAGCTTCTTGCAGTAAAGGAGAAGGACAAGGAGCTGCTGAGCAAGGCGCACCACCTGCTGATGATGCCCGACCTTATCAACTACCGCCTGACGGGGGTCTTCGCCAACGAGTACACGGAAGCTACCACCACGGGACTTATCGACCCCGTGAGCAAGGACTGGAACCGTTCTCTGATAGAACAGCTTGGACTGCCCAAGCGGATATTCGGCAAGCTGATAATGCCGGGGGAGACGGTAGGGAACCTCAAGGCGGAGTACACCGACAAGGAGATACCCGTATACGCCGCTCCCTCCCACGACACCGCCAGCGCCGTTCTTGCAGTTCCCTCCACCGAGAAAAACTTTGCCTTTATAAGCTGCGGCACATGGGCGCTGTTCGGCACGGAGCTGGGAGAGCCGATCATAAACAATGACGCGCTTATGAGCGACCTCACCAATGAGGGAGGCTACGGCGGCACCGTCGCCTTCCTGAAAAATATCACAGGCACATGGTTTTTGCAGGAGTGCCGCAGGTACTTCAATTCAAGGGGAGAGGTGTTCACCTTTAACGATATGGAGGCGTTTGCCAGAAGCGCCCCCGCCCACGTTGCCAAGATAAACCCCAACGACCCCGACTTCATGAAACCAGGCGATATGCCCCAGAAGGTGATAGCCTACTGTGAGAGGACGGGGCAGACAAAGCCCAAGACCATAGCCCAGACCCTGCGTGTCATCTACGAGAGCCTTGCGGCGGAGTTTGCGTCGACGCTGGAGTCGCTGGAAAGCATTACCGGCAGCACCTACCCCTCCGTCTACATTATCGGCGGCGGCTCTCAGGACAGGTTCCTGTGCCAGCTAACCGCCAACGCCACAGGCAGGACGGTCATCGCAGGCCCCACCGAGGCCACCGCCATAGGCAACGCCATGTGCAGCCTTATCGCAATGGGCGAGATAAAGGACGTTGCAGAGGCAAGAGCGGTAGTCAGGAGAGGCGCGGAGGTGAAGGAGTATCTGCCGGACGCAGGAGACGGAGACGGAAGAAGATGATTGACAGTGTATAGTGCATAGTGCAAAGTGTATAGTTGCAGTGCGCTGCTTCGCAGCGTTATTGAAAAATGGGAGCGTATTTTTACGCTCCTTTTTATCGCTAAAGTTTTTTCTTTTCTTGCCGATATAATAAATGAAAACTGTAAGTCCTATCGGCAGCAGGCAGTTGTCGGTAGATATTCGTCGGAGTGTATCGGGGGATATGCTCCCTTTTTTTCTAAAGTTTCAGCTTTCGCTGCCGATATAACATACAGATAATTATATGCAAGGGCAGGTGATTGCATTGTTTATAGCAGGGAGAGTACGGGACAGCGTCAACCTTGCGGCGCTGGGCAGCAAGTGGCAGCAGAAGAAGCAGGAAGATCCCATAAAGAAAAACGACGAGGAGCTGACCGCTCAGCAGCGTGAGCTGCAAAGGTTTCAGGAGCAGCTTAAGGAACAGCGTGAAAATAAATCCCCCGAAATAAGCGCAAAGCTCATGGCGGGCGGCAAGCTCACTCAGGAGGAGATAGAATACCTGAGAAAAAACGACCCTCAGAAGCTGAAGGAATACGAGGAGATACAGCAGGAGCGGGCGAGCTACAAAAAGCAATTGAAAAGCTGCAAGTCGAAGGAAGAGGTCGAAAGGCTGAAAATGGCGAGAATGGGGCGTTATATGTCTCAGGCGAAAAGCATAGCCAGCGACTCCGCTATCCCAAAGGGCGAGAAATACAAGCTGATGGTGAAGCTGCTGTCCGAGGCTAACGGCGTTGCAAAGGAGCATATAAAATTCACCCGGTCGCTGAGGTACGCCCAGCTTCCCGAGGAGGACGAGGACGCAAAGAAAAAAGGCAGTACCGAGACGGAGGAGCTGCCCAAGGAAAACACGGAGCTTACCGACGTTGCCTCCGACGGCGAAGCCTCTGATGAACTGGAACAGATAAAACTGATGGCGGAAGCGCTTGCGCCCTCCGCCGACGCTGCGCCGCAAGGCACAGGCGGCGACCTTGACGTAAAGGCGTAAGCCCTGAAGGAAACCCCGTCGTTTCCTTTTACAATATATAAACGGAGCGTACTGCTGCTTACAGTGCGCTCCGTTTCTTATTTCAATATTTTTCAATTCCTGCCGCAAAGCGGCAAACCGCTACTGTTTACTGTCAACTGTCATTCCCGCTTCCGTTAAGCAGCTCCTTGTGACTGTCAAGATAGTTGATGAACGCCTGTACCACCTTCGGGTCGAACTGGGTGCCCCTGCCCTTTTCCAGCTCCGCCATAACCACGTCGGGAGGCAGTCTCTTTCTGTACACACGGTCGGTGGTCATTGCGTCAAAGGCGTCAGCCACGGCGATTATCCTTGCGATGAAGGGAATGTTCTCCCCGCTGAGACCGCTGGGATAGCCCTTGCCGTCAAAGCGCTCATGGTGATACTTTGCGCCTATCATAAGGTCGGGTATGGTGCCTACGCCGCTGAGTATGGACTCGCCTGCCACGGTGTGGCGCTTCATCTCCTCGTACTCCTGATCGTCCAGCCTGCCCTTTTTCTTGAGTATTGCGTCGGGCACGCCTATCTTTCCTATGTCGTGGAGCAGGGCGATGTAGCGTATGTCGGACAGCTTATCCTCGCCTATCCCCATCTCCTTTGCGATTATCACCGAGTATTCCGCAACACGGTTGGAGTGTCCCTTGGTGTACTCGTCCTTGGCGTCGATGGTGCTGGAGATAGCCTCGATGGTCTCGAAGGTCATGCGGTTTATCTGGTCGTTCTTGTCGGAGAGAACGTCTATGTAGCTGACATTCGCCTTGTAGCTCTTGTCGTATACCTTTGCGGTAAGATAGGCGCAGCCGAAGTACAGTATCAGCACCGCCATCTGTATCTCCAGATCCTTGATGCCGCTGTCCTCCACAGTGTTGGTAAACAGCCACCATACTATCATGCCGATGTTCAGGACGATGGTGGCTATGCCGTAGCCCAGTATCAGCTTCACCTGATGGTAGAGCACCAGCATTGCGGACATGGGCAGTATGTACACGAATACCAGCAGGGTGTTGCCTGTGGTCATAACGAAAGCGTACATGGCAAAGTATGCCGTCGCCATTATGTAGCGCAGATTGCGGCTGTCGGGCTTTTTCTTGAAAAGGATACAGGAAACAGCCAGCGGCACCCACAGGATCGTCACGAATATGCCGTAGTACAAAGGCGTGCGGTCACCCTTTATCACCTCGACAAGATAGGCGACGGCAAGTATCACGTTGATGATAGCCCACGCAACAAGTATGGCACGGTTTACATATATCTGGTCTTTTTTGATAAGTGAGGCATTGTTCTCTCTGTTTATACGTTCCATCATACTCAGCTCCGTTCCCGAGATGGAAAAATTTTCGCACCTAATTATAACGCAGAATGCGCAAAATGTCAATATATTACAAAATAATAAAAAAACAGAGGACAACCGTCAACTCTGAAAAACATTCAAAAAAACACTTGACAAAAATCACCGACCGTGTTATAATAGCCATTACGTTGATTCCCCGCTGGGTTGCTCCCCATCGGGCTGAGATAGGAATGAAAGGCGGTGACAGCATGAAAGAGGGCATCCATCCCGATTATAAGCCCACCACCATCAGGTGTGCCTGCGGCAACGTGATCGAGACACGTTCCACCAAAGAGGATATCAGAGTGGAAATCTGTTCCAAGTGTCATCCTTTCTTCACCGGTAAGCAGAAGCTGGTAGACAGCGGCGGACGCGTTGATAAGTTCAACAAGAAGTTCGGTCTGAAGAAGTAAGAACACGTTCTGCGGCAATACGGAAAAATTTAGGGGAAACATTCGTTTCCCCTTTATTTTTTTGCAAAAGCGGTGAGAGGTTCGGAAAAATATTTCGTCTAAGTAAGTGAAAGAGCTCTTTATGAAATAAAGAAAGGAGTGAAAACCGTGGATACAGGTGCAGAGGCGTACCGCCGCTATCTTGACGGCGACGACGGCGGATTGGCGGAGCTGATAAGGCTGTACAGGGACGGGCTTGTCCTGTATCTGAACGGCATTACCGACGATATGGGCGCCGCCGAGGAGCTGATGGAGGATACCTTCGTGAAGCTGGCGGTGAAAAAGCCCAGGTTCGGCGGGAAAAGCTCCTTTAAAACATGGCTGTACGCCATAGGGCGCAATATGGCGCTGGACTGGCTCAGGAAAAACGGGAGGGAAAGGACTGAGCGGCTGTCGCAGTTACCCGAGGATATTGCGTACATGAACGGCGCAGCTGCGCAGCCCGAGCTTTGCTATATGAGGGAGGAGAGAGACGCCGCGGTGCAGAGGGCGCTGAGCCGTCTCAGCCCCGACTACGGCAGCGTGCTGTACCTCTCCTACTTCGAGGGCTTCACAAATGAGGAGATAAGGACAATAATGAATAAAAACGGCCGACAGGTGGAAAACCTGCTTTACCGTGCAAAGCAGGCGCTGAAGGCCCAGCTTGAAAAGGAGGGCTTCGTTTATGAAGAGCTATGACGAGATATATGAAAACGTGCTTCGCCGCAGAGATGAACAGATGGCGAAAAAGCGCAGGAGAATTGCGGTGGCAGGGTCACTGGTGCTGCCTGCCATCATGCTGACCGCTGCGGCGGCGGTGGGGATAGCGGCATTTCAGAACCGTCCCTACACAGAGGGCGGCGCAAACGCAGGCGGCAATGCGGATACAAGCTCCGCGGAAGCAGCGTGGATAACGGAATCGCCCGTTCGGCTTATCGACGGCAGGGTGTTCCTTATGGATAGCGGCATGACTCGTGACATCACCGACGAGATAAGCGAGGATAGGCCCTACCTTTTCGTGGGCAGCGACCCGCTGACGGGATTGCGGAGAATCATGATGATAGGCGGAACTCCCGAGAACTGCGGCTGGGCGAAATTCGTAATGTACGAGAAGGATACCGAGCAGCCCGAAAACTCAAAATGGAAATGTTACTCCTGCAACACCTTTACCGCAGACAGACAGGACCGCAGGTGGTACGAAAGGGCTATGGCGACGCTCTGTTATACGCCTGAAGAAAACGGCATACGCCTGTGGTCCATGACGGAACGGGCGTGGGAGCTGGTAAACCTTGACGGAAACGGCGGTCCGGATAAAACGGTGGTGGAGTACTCCATGTACGGCTACACGGCGGTCCTTGAGCTGTTGAACGTCACTCACTCTCCCGCCGATTTTGAAAATTATTATTCGGCAAAGGGGCTGAAGGTGACCGTCACCGACCCCGAAGGCAGGACTGCCGCCGTTTCCACTATAGACAGCCCCTCTCTCGGCAACAACGTATCCATTTGGTCGGCGTTTCTGGAGGAATTTAAGCTGAGACACGTCGAGACCAGCTTAAAGCTGCTGGAGATGGACTATAACGGCGAAAAGCACTATGCCCTTGCCCTGCGCGGCGGTAATGACGACGGCGGAGTGCTGCGCTATGTGACCGTATTCTTTGCCCTTGAGCCTGAGTGCTTTGCTGACGGACAGCTTCGCTTATATAAGGCAGGGACCACCACCAATTATTCGGTCGTTACCACCGATGAGATACGGAATAAGGCAGGCACCGTTTTCACGGATACGGGAGAAGGCGGGTGGCATGACTATACTATCCGTTTTGATCCCGAAAATTACAGCTTCAGCTATGAACCAACGGCGGCAGTGACCGGTGAAAGCGCAGTGCTGGCTGAGTGCAGCGGCTACGGCTATCGTGCAGAGCTGTCGATGAAGGGAGCGATAAAGGCGTTTCGCAATGACAAGGATTACTACTATGCCGAGGACACCGTTGTGACCGTCAGCGACGGACTTGGCAATACCGCCTCCGCTTCCCTTTCGGCAAACGACTCGGTACAGGGCGAATATTACGGCCTGCTGAACGGCAGCTATACAAGCAGCACAATGGAGATACTTGAATTGGACGATATGGGCGAGAAGCGCTATGTTATCATGCTGTGCTGCTTCTGCGGCGGCGAAAATGAAAGCCGGCGCACCCTGTTCTTCGGCTTTGACCCCGCAGGCTTCACGCTGACGCCTTATACGATGAACGGCGAATACAGCTATTTCGTCGATACCGAAGGCACAAAGATGACGGTAAGCCGCAGCGGCTCGGACGGCCTTTTGTTCAACAACTGTGAGATAAGATTCGATTACGGAAAATATGACTTCACCTGCACCCCTCTCAACGGCTGACAGCCTCCAAAATGAAAAGCAGACCCCGTTAAAACGCAGCGGGGTCTGCTTTTATATTGATTTTTCTCTTTATAAAAATCAGTATTGTGTACAACATTGAACGACTTTTGCGGAAAAACTATTGATTTTTTGTTTCTTCTGTGCTATAATTTGTTTAAGTCTGAAATTTTGCACCGCATCACGGTGGGAATGTTGGATAAACGGCAAGCGTGAACGCCGCTGTACTGCGGCTTCCGAACGCTTACTTATTTTAAGGAGGAAACACAATGTATTGCAGAAACTGTGGCAGCCCCATGTACGATAATGCGGTGGTCTGCGTAAAGTGCGGCTGTCAGAGAGGTATGGGCGCTAACTTCTGCCCTAACTGCGGACGTCGGGTAACTCCCGGTGCGGCCGTATGCGTAAGCTGCGGCGTGGCTCTCTATGCAGGCAATCCCGGATACGGCGCTCCCTATGGCGCTCCCGCAATGCCCGGCGCAAAGAGCAAGACTGCGGCAGGTATACTGGGTATATTCTTAGGCGCTTTCGGCGCTCACAACTTCTATCTTGGCTACACCACCAAGGCGGTGATACAGCTCGTGGTGACTGTGGCGACCTTGGGTATCGGCGGCGTTGCCATGGGTATCTGGGGTCTGATCGAGGGCATCATGATCCTCACCGGCTCGATAGCCGTGGACGGGCGTGGAATGCCTTTGGGTCAGTAGTTGTAGGAGAACGGCGAACGGTTTTGCAGGCGGACGGCTTTGGCTGTCCGTCTTTTTTCTGTGATTTTTTGCAGCGATTTTTTGTTTTTGGTGTATATGGGAGTGAAGGGGTCAGAAAACCGCTTCGGTTGCGCAACACATATCGGGGGGTGTCAGGGTGACGGATAACGAGCTGACCGCACAGCTTAAAGGCGGTGACGAAAGCGCTATATACATAATATCCGACAGGTTTTCGGGCTACGTTATGACGGTTATACGGAACCTTGCAGGCAGGGCGCTGTCCCCGCAGGACATGGAGGAGCTTTGCAGCGACGTGTTTTTCAAGCTGTGGCAGCACAGGGAAAATTTAGAGGAAAGCTTCGGGCTGAAGCCGTACCTTTCGGTGTGCGCACGCAACGCCGTGAAAAACCGCCTGCGCGCGCTGAAGGCTCCCCATGAGGATATAGATGAAATCGACATACCGTCAGGGCTGACCGTGGAGCGCATGGCGGAGCTTCATGAGATGACCTTGCACCTGAAAAATGCGCTGGCGGATTTGTCGGACAGCGAGCGGGAGGCATTCCTGCGGTACTTCTTCTACGGCGAGAAAACGGCGCAGATAGCTGCCGCCATGGGAATCACCGAGGGCGCCGCACGCTCCAAGCTTTCACGGACGCGTGCAAAGCTGAAAGAATATTTACAGCAGGGGGGGTTTGATCATGTTTGAGGAATTTTTTGAGAATTGTGAAATGCAGGATTCCGAAAAAATAACGGCTGAACAGTCCGACAATATCAAGGCATCTCTGCGGGAAAAAATAGCGGCTGATATTTCGCAGCCGAATAATTCCGATAAGGAGAAGGAGAAAGATATTATGAAAAGCAAATCTATTCGCACTATAATTATTGCGGCGGCGGTGGCTGTCGTAGGTCTGGGAGCGGCTGTGACGGCGTCGGGAGATTTCCTTACACGCAGGGAAATTGCGGCTGATCTGGCGGAGAAGAACAGGGTCACTCCTGAGTTCGAGGAATATGCGGGCAAGCTGCCTCCCGAAATTGAAGGCGAGGTGTATATTCCGGAATTTTATAACGACATGGAGATAAACGAGCTTGTTGTCAGAGAATATATTTCCGCCGAATTCAAGGGCTTGTTTGATGAAGAACTGCCCGGAATTATTCTTGACCACCTTCAGAAAGGCGGCGGAGTATCAGCCATAATCAAGCAGGACGCAGACGGCAACTACCTGTATGACGGCGAGATCATCACCAATGAAAAGCTCCTTGCGGCAATAGCCGAGGGCACCGAAAAGTACGGCGACACCTTCGTTATCATGTATTAAACATAAAAATTTCCCCCGAATGATCGGGGGATTTTTTTATTGTGCTCTGCCGCCCCTTGCGGTAAGAAAATAGCTGCTGCCCGGGAATTTGGCGGAGCTGCCCAGCTGCTCCTCTATGCGCAGCAGGCGGTTGTACTTGGCTACACGCTCGCTGCGGCAGGGTGCGCCCGTCTTTATCTGACCGCTGTTCACCGCTACCGCTAAATCGGCGATGAAGCTGTCCTCCGTCTCGCCGCTGCGGTGGGAGACTACGGCGGTGTAGCCCGCACGGTGGGCGGTTTTTATTGCTTCGAGAGTCTCGCTTACCGTGCCTATCTGGTTCAGCTTTATCAGTATCGAGTTGCCGCAGCCCTTTTGTATTCCCTCTTTCAGTCGGTCGATATTTGTCACGAACAGGTCGTCCCCTACCAGCTGCAGCTTGTCGCCAAGCTTTGAGGTAAGCTCCGACCAGCCCTCCCAGTCCTCCTCGTCCAGACCGTCCTCAAGGGAAACCAGCGGGTAGCCTGCCGCCAATGCCTCCCAGTGTGTCACCAGCTCATGGGAGGTGAATTCTCTGCCGCTTTTGGGCATTTTGTACTGCCCCTTCTTGTCGGTTTTCCACTCCGAGGCGGCGGCGTCCATCGCAAGCAGGAAGTGCTCGCTTGGCTTGTAGCCGGCGTTCTTTGCGGCTTCGATTATCAGCTCTAAGGCTTCCTCGTCGCTTTTCAGGTCGGGGGCAAAGCCGCCCTCGTCGCCTACCGCCACGGATAAGCCTTTCTTCTTCAGCAAAGCCGCCAGCGAGTGATACACCTCGGTGCACATTCTCATGCACTCCTTGAAGGTGGGCATACCTATGGGCATTATCATGAACTCCTGCACGTCAAGGGTGTTGGAGGCGTGTGCGCCGCCGTTGAGAATATTCATCATGGGCATGGGCAGGGTGTCGGCGTTCATGCCGCCCAAAAAGCGGTACAGCGGCAGGTGCAGGGACTGAGCCGCCGCCTTTGCGCAGGCGCAGGATACCGCAAGTATCGCATTTGCGCCAAGCCTTTTCTTGTCGTGGGTGCCGTCACGCTCTATCAGCGCCTTGTCGATGGCGTAGGTGTCGGCGGCGTTCTTGCCCTTTATTGCGTCGGCGATGATGGTCTTTACGTTGCCCACCGCCTTGTACACGCCTTTTCCGTGGTACTGGTTGTCGTTGTCCCTCAGCTCAAGGGCTTCGTATATGCCCGTGGAAGCGCCGCTGGGAGCGGCGCCGTAAGCCCTTGTGCCGTCAGCAAGGGTCACCTCGGCTTCTACCGTGGGGTTGCCTCGGGAATCGAATATCTGACGTGCGTGGACTTCTTCTATGGCTGTTTTTAACGGTTTCATGGTATCTGCATTCCTTTCGTTTACATTATTTGGTATAGTTTGGCACAGATAGCCCTTTATTATTCGGCGAGAAAAATTCGTTTTTCCTCTTGCAAGTTTTTTCCTGTTGTGCTATAATAGACAGGATAAAATAGAGAGCTATGCTCTGAAGACGAAAATAAGAGGTCATAAAATGAAGGAACAACTGAAAAATATACAGGAAAAGGCTCTTGCAGAGATAAAAAACGCAGGCGACACCAAGGTGCTGGACGACTTAAAGGTAAAGCTGCTTGGCAAAAAGGGCGAGCTGACCGCCATACTGAAGCAGATGGGCGGGCTTTCCCCCGAGGAGCGCCCCCAGATGGGACAGCTTGCAAACGATGTGAGACAGTCCATCGAGAACGGCATAAACGCAATGCGTGAGCAGCTGAAGGCCGCTCAGACCGAGATAAAGCTGAAAGCGGAGCGAGTGGACGTGACCTTGCCGGGCAAGCGGTTCCCTCAGGGCAGACGGCACCCCCTGCAGATAGTGCTGGACGAGCTGAAAGAGATATTCAGGGGCATGGGCTACTCGATAGTTGACGGTCCCGAGGTGGAGGAAACGAAATACGTTTTCGATATGCTGAATACCGACGAGGGACACCCCGCCCGTGACCCGCAGGACACCTTCTACATTACCGACAGCATTCTGCTCCGCACCCAGACAAGCTCGGTGCAGATACGCACGATGCTGGAAAAGAAGCCGCCCATCGCAATCATCAGCCCGGGACGTGTGTACAGGAGCGACGCGGTGGACGCCACCCACAGCCCCATCTTCCACCAGTGCGAGGGGCTTGTGGTGGACAAAGGGATTACATTCGGCGACCTGAAGGGCACACTGGAAATATTCGCAAAAAGACTTTACGGCAATGACGTGAAGGTTCGTTTCCGCCCTCACCACTTCCCTTACACCGAGCCTTCGGCAGAGGTGGACCTGCAGTGCTTCAAGTGCGGCGGCAAGGGCTGCTCCCTGTGCAAGGGCGAGGGCTGGATAGAGATGTTGGGCAGCGGCGTTGTGCACCCGCAGGTGCTGATAAACTGCGGCATAGACCCTGAGGTGTACAGCGGCTTTGCTTTCGGCATAGGGCTTGAAAGAATAGCGATGATGAGATACGAGATAGATGATATGAGGTTGCTGTACGAGAACGACCAAAGATTTTTGAAGCAGTTCTGATATTCGGAGGAAACAGTTTTGGATTTATCAATGAAATGGCTCAGCGATTACGTTGACGCCGATATGGACATAAAAGAGTTCGTTGCAGGAATGACCATGAGCGGCTCCAAGGTGGAGACCTACCGTGACCTTTCCGAGCCGCTGAAAAATATCGTGGTGGGCAGGGTCGTCTCCATCGAGAAGCACGCCGACAGCGAAAAGCTGTGGATATGTCAGCTTGATGTGGGCGATGTCAACAACGGACAGCCCCTGCAGATAGTCACTGCGGCGCAGAATCTGTATGCAGGCGCAGTGGTGCCCGTCGTCCTTGACGGCGGCGTTTGTATCGACAGGCACAACAAGACCGTAATGAAGATAAAGAAGGGCAAGCTGAGAGGCGTTGAAAGCTGCGGCATGATGTGCAGCTTTGACGAGCTGGGACTGGAGAACAGCGACTTCCCCTACGCTTCCCCCGACGGTATACTGATATTCAACGAGGACCCCGAGTTTGACAAGTTCAAGGTGGGTGCTGACGTTGTAAAGGTGCTGGGACTGGACGATATCTGCGTAGAGTTCGAGATAACCAACAACCGCCCCGACTGTCTTTCCGTTATCGGTCTGGCAAGGGAGGCCCATGCAACCTTCAACAAGCCTCTCAAGCTGAACCCGCCCAAGTTTAAGGGCGTTGACCTTGATATAAACAAGGAGCTTTCGGTAGAGGTGCAGAACCCGCAGCTCTGCTCACGCTACATGGCGGCAAAGGTGAAGAATATCAAGATAGCTCCCTCTCCCCGCTGGATGGCGGAAAGACTGAGAGCAAGCGGCGTTCGTGCCATCAATAATTTAGTCGATATCACCAACTTCGTAATGCTGGAATACGGTCACCCAATGCACGCCTTTGACGCAAGATTTATTGAAGGAAACAAGATAGTCGTTCGCAATGCACGGGACGGCGAGGTTTTGAAGCTGCTGGACGAGACTACTCCCGAATTGAAGCTGTCAAGCGATATGCTTGTTATCTGCAACGAGAAAGAGCCTATGGCATTGGCAGGCATTATGGGCGGCGAGCACAGCGGTATTCAGGACGACACCGCCGAGGTGGTATTCGAGGCGGCTTGCTTTGACGGGGTGAATGTACGCCGCACCGCTAAAAAGGCAGGTGTGAGAACCGAATCAAGCTCACGCTTTGAAAAGGGACTTGACCCCGATAACGCTAAAAATGCGCTGTACAGGGCGCTGGAGCTGGTGGAGCTGCTGGGCTGCGGCGAGGTGGTCAATACCGTGATCGACGTTTACTGCACTCCCAAAGCGCCTAACAAGCTGAAATTAGACTATAAGTGGGTAAACGAATTTTTGGGCGCAGATATTCCCGAAGCGGAGCAGATAGCCATACTGAAACGCCTCGATTTCACCTATGATGAAAAAACCAAGGAAGTTACCCCGCCAAATGTGCGCATTGATATAGAGCGCCCCTGCGACCTTGCAGAGGAGGTAGCACGGATATACGGCTACAACAATATTCCCACTACGGTGCCCCGACTGTCCTCCCAAAGCTCACAGACTCCGATGGAGCAGCTTGAGAAAAAGCTCATAGGCATTATGCTTTCGCAGGGCTGTCTGGAAACCATGACCTTCAGCTTTATTTCGCCCAAGGGGTACGAGAAGTGCCGTATCGGGGACACAAAAAGCGTTAAGATACTGAACCCTCTGGGCGAGGACACCAGCGTTATGCGCA
>JAFLUH010000039.1:0-3897 GCA_022508895.1 Oscillospiraceae bacterium | reverse complement strand
ACAAAAAGCGTTAAGATACTGAACCCTCTGGGCGAGGACACCAGCGTTATGCGCACCTCTCTGATACCGTCGATGATGGACATTGTGGCGCTGAACGTGAACAACCGCAACATGAGCGGGCGCTTCTTCGAGATAGGGCGTGAGTATCACCCGTTAAGCGACGACGTGAATCAGCTGCCTGCGGAAAAGGACGTGCTGATATGCACGCTGTACGGCGAGGGTGAGGACTTCTTCACCGCCAAGGGCGTTGCGGAGGAGATAATCGACAAGTGCGGCATCGGCGATAAGACTAAGTTCACTGCTCTTACCGACAACGGCAGCTTCCACAGCGGACGCTGCGCTCGGCTGACCGCAGACAGCACGGTACTGGGCGTTTGCGGCGAGCTGCACCCGCAGGTGGCAGAAAATTACGGCATAGGCAAGACCAGAGTTTATATGGTTATAATAAGCCTTGAGCAGCTGCTGGGCAGCATGACGGGCGAGGCACGGTACAAGGCGCTGCCTAAATTCCCCGCTTCCGTTCGTGACCTGAGCCTTGTCTGCGGCGAGGACGTTGCCAGCGGCGAGATAATCGACATTATCACAGGAGCGGCAAAGCACCTTGAAAGCGTTCAGCTTTTCGATATGTACAAGGGCGAGCAGATACCCGAGGGCAAAAAGAGCCTGTCCTACAAGCTGACACTGCGCAAGGCGGACGGGACGCTTACCGACGAGGAATCCGACAGGATAATCGGTAAGGTGATAAACGCTCTTGCGGCGAAGGATATAACTCTCAGAGTTTAAATAAAGTTCAGAAGGAAGGAAACGTTATGTCAATAAAGAAGAAGATAATTTCATGCGCTCTGGCGCTTGCGCTGGCGGTGACCTCGGCAGTGACCCTCTCGGGCTGCGCCGACGTAAGCTACGCCATGACGGTGGACGGCGAAACGATACCCGCAGGGGTGTATATCCTGTACAGCGGCTACGCGCTGAACGACGCGCAGACTTTGCTTTCAGAGGAGCAGCCCGACCTTGACACCACCGCCGAGGGCTTCGACTACTACGCTCAGACCGTAGGGGGAATGAGCTTCGGCGACTATGTCAAGCAGGAGACGATAAACTACTGCAAGAAGTATGTGGCGATAAACCGTATGTTCGACGAGCTTGGCATCAGCTTTGACGCAGCGGAGCAGGAGAATATAAACGACAGTATCAACAGCCAGTGGGATCTCTCCGTTTCCGGCTGGTCCTCCTATCTCTCCTACCTGAAGGGCTTCAGCACGCTGGGTGATTACTATCAGTCCATCGGCGTGGGAAAGTCCTCCTACAAGGAGGTAATGCTCAACAGCAGCAAGTCGAGCGAGATATTCGACTACTACTACGGCGAGGGCGGCGTTGAGGAGGTCTCCCGTCAGGAGATAGAGCAGTATATCAGGGAAAACTACGCTCTTGCACGCTATTTCAGCATTTCCCTCAAGGACGACGACGGCGAGCTTATCGAGGACGAGGCTGAGCTTAAAAAGCTGGAGGAGCTGGCAAACGGCTACGTTGAGAAGCTGAACGGCGGCACCTCTTACTCGGAGGTGTACGAGGAATACGAGCACTACCTCAGCGAGGGCGACGAGGAGAGCAAGGAGGAGGAAGAAGAACACGAGCACGAGGACAGCGACTTCGACCGCATAATCAACGTGGATTCCACCTCTCCCAGCGAGGAGTTCGTGGAGGCGCTGTTCAAGCAGGAAACCGGCACCGCCGCCGTGTTCAAGGCGGACACCTACTACTACGTTGTCCAGAGACTGGATATAACCGAGAACGAGAAGTATGTGGAGGACTACAGGAACACCGCTCTTGACGCACTGAAGGGCGACGAGCTGGACGGTGTGTTTGAGGCGAAGTACGCAGACTACAGCGTGACGGAGAACACCTCCGCCCCCGACTATGCCCGTGAGCAGGCGCTCAACGCAAGACAGGGTCTGGGCTCCATCAGCGCCATTCAGTATTACAGCTACCTGCAGTCGCTGTACGGTTTTTAGAGAGTAGAGAACAGTTGATAAATAAGGCGCCCTGCTGCTTTGGCAGGGTGCTTTTGATAAGGTAAAAATCTATGATCATTTTACAGGGCACGGATATTGCGGTGAGCTTCGGGGAAAGGGTGCTTTTCGACCGTGTGAATTTTGCCGTGGACGAAAACGACAGGATAGGGCTTGCAGGCGCCAACGGAGCAGGCAAGACCACGCTGTTCAGAATGCTTGCGGGCGAGGAGCCTGAGGACTGGCAGGGGCAGATAGTCAAGCAGTCGGGAGTCACCGTGGGATTTATGGAGCAGCACGTTCTGCGCAGCGAGAGCGTCAGCGTTTATGAAGAAGCGCTGTCCGTTTTTGAGCCGCTTATAACGCTGGAAAAAGAGCTGGAGGAGCTGCATGGCAGGATAGATAACGGCGAGACGGACAAGGCGCTGCTGGAAAGGCAGATGCAGCTCACCGAAAAATTCCATGACGAGGGCGGGCTTACCTTTCGTGCAAGAACGGAGAGTATGCTTGGCGGTATGGGCTTTCCGAAAGAGACGCTCACAAAGCCTGTCAGCGTGCTGAGCGGCGGGGAGAGGTCGAAGCTGCAATTGGTGAAGCTGCTGCTTTCGGGAGCGAAGCTGCTGCTGCTGGACGAGCCCACCAACCACCTTGACATTGACGCGGCGGAGTGGCTGGAAGGCTTTTTGCAGGAGTTCAGAGGGGCGTATATCGTCATCTCCCACGATAAGTATTTTTTAGACAAGGTGACGGACAAGACCTTTGCATTGGATAACGGAACATTGGATACCTACAAGGGAAATTACAGCGAGTACCTGCGGCAGTACGACCAGCGGGTGGCGTTCCTTACAAAAAAATACACCGAAACGATGGAGGAGATACACCGCATCGAGGGCATTATCGAGCAGCAAAGACGGTTCAATCAGGAGCACAACTACATCACCATACGCTCCAAGGAAAAGCAGATAGAGCGCCTTAAAAGCGAGCTGGTGCCGCCGCCTCCCCCTCGGAGAAAAATACGGTTCACCATTCCCTGCAGGCAGGCGCACGGCACCGACGTCATCACCGCAAAGGGACTCTCCTGCACCATCGGGGAGAAGAAAATTTTCAGCGGCGTTGACTTCGAGATAAAGCACGGGGAGCGGGTCTTTCTGCTTGGCGCAAACGGCTGCGGGAAGTCTACGCTGATGAAGCTGATACTCGGTAAGGTCAGGGGCGAGGGGTATGCAAACATTGCGGACTGGCTGAAATTCGGCTACTTCGACCAATTGCAGGAGCTGCGCCTTACCAGTACAAAAAGCGTGATGGACTTCGTGTGGGACGATTTTCCCAAACTTAACAGAACGCAGGTGCAGTCCGCACTGGCATTGTTCAGACTGTACGGAGACGAGCTGCAAAAACCCGTAAACACCCTGTCGGGCGGCGAAGCGGCAAAGGTGGTGCTGCTGAAAATAATGCTGGAGGGACCCAACCTTTTGCTGCTGGACGAGCCCACCAACCACCTTGACCTTGAGGCACGGGAGGGGCTTATAGAAGCGCTGGACGGCTACACGGGAACTATGCTGATAATCTCCCACGACAGAGGAATGATAAACAGCCTTGCCACAAAGCTTATGTTTCTGCACAGCGACGGCATGGAGATATTCGACGGCAGCTACGATGAGTGGCGGGAGAGCAGGGGGACCTACGTCACCCCCGAGAAAAAGCAGGAAAAAGCCGCCAAGCCCAACGCCTACAAGCTGCAGAAGGAGCAGCAGAGCAGACAGCGGAAGGCTGCAACTGCCGTGAAGCGGATAGAGGAGGAGATAGAGGCGGCAGAGCGGGAGACGGAGGAGATAAACAAACGGCTTGCGGACGCTTCACGGGATTATCAGGAGGTGCTGGAGGATAC
>JAFLUH010000038.1 GCA_022508895.1 Oscillospiraceae bacterium | reverse complement strand
CCGGTTTCGATGTTGTTTATATCAGACGGGTTCTGACCTATGGACAGGCTCATGTCACGGGCGGAAACGCCCTTTTCCGTGCGCAGTCGGGCAAGTCTTATAGAGAAATCTTCCTCAAACATAGTATCACCTCTATATCATATAGTATCCTATACGATTAAATATATTACAGGAATATTTCACGTAAAAGTATTGAAATATAAGATTAAATATGATATAATGTGTTTTATGATAGATTTAATATGATACATTTTGTCAGTAAACGGCGAAAAACCGTTTATATAAATAAAATTTACGGAGGAAAACAAAAATGAAATCCAAGAAAATTTTGGCAGGGGCATTGGCTGCTGTCATGGTCACAGCGGCGGCACCTCTTTCGGTGTCTGTCAGCGCGGCGGAGTACAGCGTAGGCGATCGGTTTTTCGTTGATATTGACGATGACGCAAACAACAAGGTGCTCGACGAAGCGTCCGATATGATGTTCTTAGGCGCCTGCCTTGAATGTACGGTGCTCAGCGACAGCACAATAGGTGTAAATACTTATAGTGGAGGCAATTACTTATTATACGGTTCCGGTGATTTGGTCATACCGAGCAAAATAAACGGCTTCACGGTTACCAATATGACGTCCTTTAGTTTTTGCGCATTTACGTCAATTACAATTCCCGATACCGTTACGTCATTGGACGAAGGTGCTTTTTATATAAGTGATAACCTTCAGATAAAAGATGCGGATACAATAAACACTTATCTTGAAAAAATCGTATTAGGCAAAAATTCTCAGCTTAAATCTATCGGCAAAAATGCCTTTAAAAAATGCCCAAATCTCAAATCCATCACCATACCCGCAAGCGTGACCGAGATAGGCGACGGCGCCTTTGCCGACTGCACCGACCTGACGATATCCGGCTACGCCGGCTCCTACGCCGAAACCTACGCCAAGGCTAACGGCATAACCTTTGTAGACCTCAGCGGCGGCTCCTCCGCCCCTGCGGAATCCACCCCCGCAGAAACCACTCCCGCAGGATCCACTACCACTCCCCCCGCAGCCGAGCCTGCCGTTTCCGTTGAGGACAAGGACACAGGCGTGACCGTTGCGGCGGCAAAGGGCGTTTTAGAGGAAGGCACCGAGCTGGTGGTAAAGCCCGAGACCGTTGCGGCAGGAGCTACCGGGGCTGCCTTCGATATATCTCTGGAAAAGGGCGGAAAGGCAGTAAAGCCCAACGGCACCGTTACCGTTACCATTCCCGTTCCCGAGGCTCTTGCAGGCGCAAAGAAATACTATGTATACTACAAGGCTGCTGACGGCACTCTCACTGATATGAAGGCTTCCTTCGCCGACGGCAAGGTGACCTTCGACACTACCCACTTCAGCACCTACATAGTCAGCACCGTTGACCTGCTCGCCGACAAGGACAGCCCCTCTACCGGCATCGAAGGCGTGGCAGTCATAGCAGGGCTTGCGATAATTGCCTCCGCAGCATTAGTTATCTCCAAAAAGAGAAAATAAGGTTTTCCCCAAAGGAAACAGGACGCAGGATAATGCGTCCTGTTTTCTTCTGTAAATAACTGTAAAATAACACAAATTTCTTTGTAAAAAACCCCAAAACCGTACCCAAATCGGTTGATTTTTTTGTTATAATGTGATACAATAAATAAACACTAAGATTCTTGTATCACAGGAAGGAGTAAGAAATGGAAAACCGCACACAGGAGATAACCTACAGCAAGAACCCCAAGATCAAGATCGGCATAATCCCCGGCCATTTCGCCACCAACCACTCTCATGTAAATTACTATGTAGACCTTAACAAGCTCAAGCGCAAATACAAAAACGCCAAGGAGACGGCGCAGGTGCTGGCGGCGCTCTACGATTCCACCCACATCGACACCATAGTCTGCCTTGAGGGAACTCAGATGCTGGGAGCATTTCTTGCCGAGGAGCTTTCCACAGGCTCCAACCGCTCCCTGAACTACGGCAACGACATAAACGTGATAACCCCCGAAATGGACAGCAACAACCAGATGATATTCCGTGACGACAGCCAGTCCATGATATGGGGCAAGCATGTGCTGCTGCTTATTTCCAGCGCTTCCACCGGCTGGACTATCATGCGCTGCATCGACTGTCTGAAATACTACAACGGCGAGCTGGTGAGCGTAGCGGCGCTGTTCAGCGCAATAACCGACGTGAACGGTATCCCCGTGCACTCCATCTTTACCCCCGCCGACTTCCCCGGCTACGAGAGCCACAGCCCTGCCGAGTGCCCGATGTGCATTGCAAAGCAGAAGGTTGACGCGCTCATAAACGCCTACGGCTATTCCAAGATATGAGGTGCCATGAATATAAAAATAACCGCCGACAGCACCTGCGACCTTTCGCCGCAGCTTGTCAGCATATACGATATTGAGATAACCCCTTTGTACATCATCAAGGAGGGCAAGGCTTACAAGGACATGAAGGAGATAGCTCCCGGAGACATCTTCGACCATGTAAGCAGCGGCGGAGCCATAACCTCCACCTCAGCCGTAAACCTTGACGACTACATCAGCTATTTCAAGCCCTTGTCCAAGAAGCACGACGCCGTTATACACCTTGACATAAGCGCCGATTTTTCAAGCTGCTACCAGAACGCCTGCATGGCGGCGAAGGAGTTCGACAACGTCTATGTTGTGGACACACGGAACCTGTCAACGGGCAGCGGTCTGCTGGTGCTCGAAGCGGCGGAAATGGCGGAAAGAGGCAAATCTCCCGAAAAAATCGTCGAAGCTCTGAACGAGCTCACCTCAAAGGTAGAGGCAAGCTTTGTGATAGACAAGCTGGACTACCTGCGCAAGGGCGGGCGCTGCTCCGCTCTGGCGGCTCTGGGAGCAAACCTGCTCTCCCTGCGCCCCTGCATAGAGGTGAAGGACGGCAAGATGGGAGTAGGGAAGAAGTATCGGGGCACCTTTGAGAAGTGCATAATGCAGTACGTTAAGGAGCGCTTGCAGGGCAGGACCGACATCGACACCAAGCGTATATTCATCACTCACCCTCCCTTTGAGTACCACGGACTTGTGGACGAGGTGCGCAAGGAGATAGCCAAGTACGTCAAGTTCGACGAGGTGCTTGAGACCCATGCAGGCTGCACCGTGTCCAGCCATTGCGGACCGGGGACCTTGGGGATACTTTTTATGAGGAAATAAAGAAAACTGCTCCGCTGTGAAGGCGGGGCAGTTTTTGTTGCTGCCGGGGAGGGTGCGTTTCGCTGCCGTGTGCAGCTGGGGGAAACCTTTCTGAAGAAAGGTTATCCCCCAGACCCTTTTCCAAAGACTTTTAATAATTTTTTCTTTTTGGTGGCAAGCCACCGAAAAGAAAAAATCGTCAGAAGTTTTAGGGAGGGGGTTTGGGGGAGGACCCTTTTGTCCAAAAGGGTCTCCCCCAATCGCACACGGCAGCGAAACGCACCCTCCTCCTTTCAACAAAAAACGGACGGCTTTGCGCCGTCCGTCTTGCTTTTTTATTATTCCTTTACGCCGCCTAAAGCAACGCCTGCAACTATGTACTTGGAAAGGATCAGGTACACGACGATGATGGGAACGACCGTTATGAACAGTCCTAAGTAAATTGCGCCGTAGTCCGTGGTGAACTGTTCGGTACGCAGTATCTGAACGAACATAGGCAAAGTGCTCTTGTTGGTGGAGCTGATGAGCATTGAAGGAGTGAACAGGTTGTTCCAGCTTGCAATAAATGCAAATATCGCCTGTGTCGCCAGCGCCGGTCTCATAAGAGGCAGCGCTATGGTGTTGAAGGTCCTGAACTCGTTGGCGCCGTCTATTCGTGCCGCCTCGATTATTTCGAGGGAGAATGCGCCGGTCATATACTGCCGCATGAAGAACACCGTTGAGGGTGCTGCGATAGCGGGGATTATCAGCGGGATATAGTTATCGTAAAGACCTATATTCTGCATGAACTGCAGGAAGCCGACGATGGTCACCTGACCGGGCACCATCATTATCGCCATTATGAATGCCCAAGCGAATTTCTTGCCCTTGAAGTTGTAGGCAAAAACGCCGTAGGCGGTCATGGTGGAGAAGTAGATGGTGAGAATGGTGGCAGGGATAGTGATCATAGCGCTGTTGAGCATACTGCCCCATACCGTGATGCCGATACCGTCGGATTTCGCCATCAGGGCATTCCAGTTGTTTATGAAGTTACCGCTGGGGAGGAAGGCGATGCCTGCCTCGATTGCCTTGGATTCACGGGTGGCGTTGATGATCATCAGGTAGAAGGGGAGAATGCTCAAAAGGCAAAGCAGAATGCATATAATCGTGCGGAATATCTTATTGGCGAGTATCTTGCGCGAATAGCTGCGCTGTCTGAGATCGCCTACTGCTTGTGTACTCATGCAGACGCTCCTTTCTTAGCTTTCTTGGGCTTCTTTTCACGGTCGCCCATGAAGAAGAAGAACAGAAGGCTGATGATCAGCGTTACGATGAACAGTATTACCGACACCGCTGCCGCGCGTCCCATAGAGCCGCTGCTGGTAAGTCTGCGTATGTACATCGTCATTGTCGTGGAGGTGTCGTCCGGCATACCCACAACGCCCTGCGCCTTTACGTTGAACATTGCAGGGATATCGTACATCTGCAGACCGCCTATTGCCGAGGTTACAAGAACGTACAGCATGATAGGCTTCAGCATGGGCAGGGTAACGTGCAGGAATTTCTGAAATCCGTTTGCGCCGTCGATATCCGCCGCTTCAAACAAGCTGGGGTTGATACCCAGAACGCCCGCAATGAGCAGCAGCGTCGTATTGCCGTACCACATCCAGAAGTTGATGAAGGAGATGAGGCCTCGGGTAGCCGCTGTGCTGTCCATAAAGTTGTAGGAGGCACCTATTACTCCCCAGTCCTTCAGAAGCAGCGTTATAGGTCCGTTAAGACCGAACAGCGAATAGAACAGATAAGAAACTGAAGCAGCAGTGATGATATTGGGGAGATAGATAAGGATCTTGTAAGCTCCGCTGCCTTTCAGTTTATATTTGGTATCGGTGAGCCACACTGCCAGAAGCAGTGAAAGCAGTATCTGAGGAACGAAGTTGCATACCCACATGATCGCAGTATTTCCGAAATACTGCATAACGTATGAGTTGCCGCCTTCCAAGCCCAGCACGGAAGTAAAGTTGGCAAAGGAGTAGCCGTTGTCAACCATGACTCCGTACTTATCCTTATAAACATCCTGGAAGCTGAGTATAAAGGTATAGATCAGCGGCCAGAACTGGAATATCAGATAGACCAGAAAAAACGGGGCGATAAAGATATAACCGTACCGACCATATTCGACGGTTCTGCGTTTCTTCGCCATCGTCTTAACTCCTTTCATGTATAGTTGCGTAATACCGATTTCCCGATAAACGGGAACAGGTGTTGAATATTTTAAAACTACTGCTCCTCCCCCGGAGGAAAGGAGCAGTGTTTTAAAAATCATGATTTACAAGACTTTAAATCAGTCCCGAAATTAAACCTTCAGCCAGCTGTAGGTGTCTGCTGCGGCGTCCTTGAATGCCTGAACAGCATCGTCCTTGCTCTTGCCGCCCTTAACGTAAGCGTCAACCTGAGTGGAGAACAGGGAGTTCAGAGTTGCGTCGCTGGGAGTCAGCAGGTTACCGTTGATGTTCTCGATACCGCTTCTCTTGAAGAATGCGATGAAGGTCTCGCCCTGCTTGTCGCTGAGGATGTTCTTGCCGTCAAGAGCTGCAACGATATTGTTGTCGATGCGGTCCTGAATAGCGTCGGTGTTGTTTACATAGTCAGCGTTGCAGTCGTTGATCTTGATCATGAAGTCGGTGTCGCAGGTGAAGTACTTGATGATCTGAGCTACGTCGTCCTTAAGAGCGGTGTTGTAGCCTGCGGTAGCAGCAAGCCAGGTGCCGCCCCAAGCGTAAGCCTGAGGTCCCTCTACCAGAATGTAGGAACCGAAGTGGTTGGTGTCGGTGGACCAGTAGGTGTACCATGTGCAGCCGGGAAGTGCAAGAGTGGAATCGTCATTCTTGTGAGCTACCCAAGGATCGGACCACTGAGTGGTGCCCCAGGTCAGCTCTTCGTCATTGAGCTTCTTAGCATAGTCCATATACTCGAGCATTGCGGGGTCGATCACCAGAGTGTCATCGCTGCCGTACCAGCCGTTCTTACGGGCGCCCTGGTAAACACGCATCAGGTCGTCGTAGCCGGGGATCAGACGGGTCTCGTCGCCGGAATCTGCCTTTACCTTCTTAGCAGTCTCGTAAACTGCGTCCCAATCCTTGAAGAAAGCCTGAACTTCCTTAGGATCGGAGGTGCCGAGATACTTCTCTGCAAGGTCGGTACGGATTACCCATCCGCCGGGAGCAGCCTGCCAGGACAGAGCCTTAACGTCGCCGCTGGGGGAGGTACCGATGTCGATGGTGTACTTATACTCCTTGGAGTAATCTGCAGCGGTGATGCCCAGATCTGCGATGTTAGCCAGATTCTGACCGCCGGTGTACTTCAGGATATAGTCAGCCTCGAGAGCAACTATATCAGGGTACAGCTTGTTGCTGGGATCCTGCAGGATGTTGTCCAGCTTATCCTGATAGTAGTCGGATCCGCCGGTGTTTACATAAACGATCCTGTTGTAAAGGTCAGGGTTTACGTCCTTCAGAACTTTGTCAAGAATAGTCTTGATGTCGGTGTTCCAGGTCCAGATAACGATAGCGTCTTCAGCGTCTACGTTACCGTCTATGGTGTTTTCGGGAGTGGTGGTGGTCTCGTCGCCGCCTCCATTGCCGCCCTCGTTGCCGCCTTCGTTGCCGCCGTTGCCGCCTTCGTTGCCGCCGTTGCCGCCTTCATTACCGCCGCCGCCGTTGCCGCTCTCGTTATTGCAGCCTGCAAAAGAGAGAACCATAGCGGAGGCAAGAAGCATTGCAAGAATTTTCTTAGTCATTTCTTTTCCTCCAAAAATGTTTCGGAATTATCCGAGCTGAATGTTATAAATCCCTATCGGCGTTACATGACTGTAAAATATACATAAAAATGTAATGCTCTTGGGACTTCGTCTATAACTATATCACAAAAATTTCTTTTTTGCAAGGGATTTTTGATTTTTTTATGAAACTCAGGTACAGTATTTACAGCGAAATCGTTTACATATTCACAGGAAAATTTTACCTTTGGGCAATTTGCCCACTGCAAAATTTAAAACGGCGAAATAAATTACTTAAAAAATCGGCATTGGCATGTACGCTTTAGCAAAGGGATAATTCTGCAATTGCGGCAGATAGATTTACTTAAAATCCCACTTAAATATTTAACCGATGGAAAAACGGGGTACAGTTTTTTGTGCAAAAAGACGAAAATCCGCACTGCATTTTTGAAAACGTTTACCGCAGCGGGCATAAGTGTAGGCATTTTAGACAGACACGCCGCAAATGCCAATATTTCCCGCTGAAACGGGGCATTGTGTTACCGTTTTGTAACTTTTTCGGCAAAATCTTTTTCAAAGGGGTTGAATTTCAGACCTCTTTAATGTATAATATCCTTAGGCTAATTAAAGAGGTAGAAATTATTTAAATGCCTAAGGATATTTTTCCGTTTAGAGGAATCACACTCCGCTGCGCTGCGTGTTCTCTTTATGGAATAATGGTATTGTACCAAGCAAGAACATTAACGAGGTGTCTGCTATGAGAAGAAAACATTGCTTCCGATACTTCACAGTGACAGGTACAGCCGTATGCAAAGCGGCTTTATAAACGTATATAAGCTGATTTCCCGAGGAAGTCAGTTTTTTGTTTTCTCATTTTACGAAAAAGGACGGTAACACATAATGGCTGACAAAAAGGTTGCGATAATCATGGGCAGCGACAGCGACCTGCCCATCGTTGAGAAGGCTGCGGGCGTGCTGAAGGACTACGGGGTGGAATACGAAATGAGGATAATGTCTGCTCACCGCTGTCCCGCAAGGGTGGCGGAGTTTGCGCAGTCTGCCTCTGACAACGGCTTCGGCGTAATCATTGCGGCGGCGGGCATGGCGGCGCACCTTGCGGGAGCGATTGCGGCGAATACCACTCTGCCCGTTATCGGTATCCCCGTAAAATCCTCGCTGGAGGGAATGGACGCATTGCTCGCGACGGTACAGATGCCCTCGGGCATACCCGTTGCCACGGTGGGGATAAACAATGCGAAAAATGCGGCGCTGCTGGCGGTGCAGATGTTGGCGCTGTCGGACGGGGAGCTTGCGGCAAAGCTGAAGGCGGAAAGAGTGAAGATGGAGCAGGAAGTGGCGGCTAAAGACGCTGCGCTAAGTGAAAAGTTAAAAGTGTAAAGTGCAAGGTTAAAGAGTCTGCTTCGCAGACGGATCTAAAAATATAAACAAAAAAATGGAGGAACAAAAAAATGTCACTGCAAAAAAAGGAACAACTTTACGAAGGAAAAGCAAAGAAGGTTTTCGCAACGGAAGACCCCGACTACGTTATCGTTGACTACAAGGACGACGCCACCGCCTTCAACGGTGAGAAAAGAGGCACCATAAGAGGCAAGGGCGTTGTGAACAACCGCATGACCAACTATATGTTCAGGCTGCTGGAAAAGGAGGGCGTTCCCACCCATTTCGTCGAGGAGCTGAACGACCGTGAGACGGTAGTGAAGAAGGTGGAGATAGTGCCGCTGGAGGTGATAGTCCGCAACGTTGCCGCAGGCAGCTTTTCCAAGAAGTTAGGCATCGAGGAGGGCACTCCGCTGAAGCGTCCCACGCTGGAATTCAGCTACAAAAACGACGAGCTGGGCGACCCCTTCATCAACGATTATTATGCGCTGGGACTGGGGCTTGCTACCGAAGAAGAAATTGCGGAGATAACCAAGTATGCATTCATGGTCAACGACTTCATGCTGAAATTCTTCAAGGAGCTGGGCGTTGACCTTATCGACTTCAAGATAGAGTTCGGACGCTTCCACGGCAAGATAATCCTTGCAGACGAGATCTCTCCCGACACCTGCCGCTTCTGGGACAGCACCACCCACGAAAAGCTGGACAAGGACAGGTTCCGCAGGGACATGGGCGGCGTTGAGGACGCATACAGCGAGATGATGCGGAGAGTTTTCGGGGAATAAGCATTACACAACACATCTTTACAAAGGGAAAGGACGACAAATACAATGTTTGGTTCGATACATGAGGAATGCGGAGTATTCGGCATTTACACAAAGGAGACCTGCGACGTTGCAGGTCCGGTCTACCTCGGCTTATACGCCCTGCAGCACAGAGGTCAGGAAAGCTGCGGCATCGTGGTGAACGACAGGGGCGTGTTCAACTACCACAAGGGTATCGGTCTGGTAAACGAGGTGTTTGACGCAGAGCGGCTTGAAAAGTTAGGGAAGGGGCGTATCGCCGTAGGTCACGTCCGCTATTCCACCACAGGCAAGCCCACCCCCCACAACACCCAGCCCCTTGTTGTACGCCATATAAAAGGACCTATGGCTATCGCTCACAACGGCAACCTTATCAATGCGCTTGAGCTGAGAGAGGGCTACGAGCTGAAGGGCGGCATTTTCCACTCCACCAACGACAGCGAGGTCATCTCTTACACCGTGACCGAGGAGCGTCTTACCGAGGGCTCTATACAGAAGGCGCTGGAAAAGGCGATGTACAAGCTGAAGGGCGCCTATTCCCTCGTTATTATGTCTCCGCAAAAGCTGGTCGCGGCAAGAGACCCGCAGGGCTTCAGACCGCTGAGCTTAGGGAAGCTGCCTGATGACGCAGGCTATGTGGTGGCAAGCGAGACCTGCGCCTTTGACAGCGTGGGAGCCGAATTTGTAAGAGATATACTGCCCGGTGAGATAGTGGTTATAGACGACAACGGGATTGAGAGCATAAAGACCCACTGCGGACAGAAAAGCGGGCTTTGCGTGTTCGAGTACATATACCTTGCCCGTCCCGACAGCGTTATCGAGGGCGCAGGCGTACACGGCGCAAGAGTGAACGCGGGAAAGTTCCTTGCTCAGGAGCACCCCGTTGACGCAGACATAGTTGTAGGCGTTCCCGACAGCGGACTTGACGCTGCGATAGGCTACGCCATGGAATCGGGGATACCCTACGGCATGGGCTTTGTAAGGAACCGCTATGTGGGCAGGACCTTTATCCAGCCTGCACAGGGCATGAGAGAAAACTCGGTGAAGATAAAGCTGAACCCCGTTGCTGAAACGGTAAAGGGCAAGCGTGTAATAATGATAGACGACAGCATCGTGAGAGGCACCACCAGCCGCAGAGTCGTCAACCTGCTGCGTGAAGCGGGAGCAAAGGAAGTGCACGTCCGCATTTCCTCTCCTCCCTTCATCAACCCCTGCTACTTCGGCACGGATATCGACGCCAAGGACAAGCTGATAGCCTGCCGCATAACCGACATCAACGAGATAGCAAAGGCGATAAATGCGGATTCTCTGGGTTACCTCAGTCAGGAGAACGTGCTGAAGATAGCCGAGGGAGCAAAGTGCGATTTCTGCGCAGGGTGCTTTACGGGCAAGTATCCCATAGAGGTGCCCGAGGAAATGCCTAAGGACAGGTTTGAGAGCAAATTACAGTGAACAGTGCAAAGTGCAAAGTACACAGCAGCGGTGTGGCTTCGCCACGATTTTGAATAATCCGCTTACTGTACACTATAGAAAGGATTACAACATGAAAAACAGTTTTTCCGAAAGCTACAAGGCGGCAGGCGTTGACGTTACTGCGGGCTACGAGGGCGTAAAGCTGATGAAAAAGGACGTGGAGCGCACCTTTATTCCCGGCGTGCTGACGGGGATAGGCGGCTTCGGCGGTCTGTTTCAACCCGATTTAAGCGGCATGAAGGAGCCTGTGTTCGTGTCCGGCACCGACGGCGTGGGCACCAAGCTGAAGCTGTCCATGCTGCTGGATAAGCACGATACCATCGGTATCGACGCAGTGGCAATGTGCGTAAACGACATTATCTGCTGCGGAGCAAAGCCGCTGTTTTTCCTTGACTACATCGCCTGCGGGAAGAATATCCCCGAGAAGATAGCCGCCATCGTGAAAGGCGTTGCGGACGGCTGCGTAAAGTCGGGCTGTGCGCTTGTAGGCGGCGAGACCGCCGAGCACCCCGGCATGATGCCCGATGATGAATACGACATTGCGGGCTTTGCGGTAGGCGTCGTTGATAAAGCTAAGATAATCGACAATACTAAGGTGCAGGAGGGGGACGCTATCATCGGGCTTGCCTCCACAGGCGTTCACAGCAACGGATTTTCCCTTGTGAGAAAGGTGTTCGATATTACGACAAAAGCGGCGCTGGAAAAGGTGCTGCCCGACGGAAGAACTCTTGGCGAGGCATTGCTCACTCCTACCGAGATATATGTGAAGCCCGTGCTTGACCTTATTTCAAAGGTGGAGGTAAAGGGTCTGAGCCATATCACCGGCGGCGGCTTTTACGAGAACGTGCCCCGCTCTATCCCCGACGGCTTCTGCGCAAGGATAAACAAAAGCGCTTTCCCTGTTCCCGAAATATTCAAATATATGCAGGAGACGGGTGGTATCCCCGAGCGGGATATGTACAATACCTTCAACATGGGTATCGGCATGACCTGTATAGTTGCCCCCGACAAGGCGGACGAGGCTGTGAAGATACTGGGAGAAAACGGTATCAGGGCTTACTGCATAGGCGAGATAATCAAGGGCGGCGAGGGAATTGAGATAATATGAATATAGTTGTACTTGTTTCAGGCGGCGGGACCAATCTCCAGCAGCTTATAAATGCGCAAAAGGAAAACCGTCTGGGAGGCGGGGAGATAACCTGCGTTATCAGCTCAAAGCCCGGCGTTTACGCTTTGCAGAGGGCGGCGGACAACGGGATAAAGGGCGTAGTGCTGGAGCGGAAGAAGTTTGATGATATTGCGTCTTACAGCCTTGCAATGAAGAATTTGCTCGTGGAAGAAAAAGCCGATTTAGTGGTGTATGCAGGGTTTCTCACCATTCTTGACGAGACGGTCTGCAATGCTTTCCCCAACCGCATGATGAACGTGCACCCTGCGCTTATCCCCTCTTTTTGCGGGAAGGGGTACTACGGGCTGAAAGTCCACGAAGCCGCGCTGGAAAAGGGCGTGAAGCTGACGGGGGCTACCGTGCATTTTGTTACGGAGGAGTGCGACGGGGGGCCTATAATTCTCCAAAAGGCGGTTGAGGTGAAGAACGGGGATACGCCTGAGATATTGCAGAAGCGGGTGATGGAGCAGGCGGAGTGGGTGATACTTCCCGAAGCCGTCAGACTTTTCTGTGAAGGAAAAATAACCGTAAGGGACGGAAAGACGGTTATCAGCGAATAAAACCGCAATTTGAAAGGCAATTTAATATGAAGTGCTACACGCAGGTATATGTCATGAACAGCATTGAGGCGGTGGAAACGTATTGCAGAGCCTTCGGCGCAGAGGTGACCTTTGAGATAAAGAACGAAGCTCAAACCGCTTATGAGCATTGTGAGCTGTCAGTAAACGGCGAAGGGATCCTTGCCGCAGCAGAGGCACGGGAACCCTATGACGTAAGCGAGATACATCGGCTGAAATTGCAGACTATGACCTTCAACGCCTTTGAATTAGGGAGCGTTGAAGCGGTGAAGAACGCCTTTGACGTGCTGAGAGAGGGCGGCGTTGTTATTGATGAAATTCACGAGCTGCCTTGGAGCAAATGCTGCGCCACTGTTATTGACAGATACGGTGTATGCTGGTGGATTGGTATTTAGTGTGGAATCATGTAAAAGAATGTGATAAATTTTGACTTAAACCGCCAAAAGGAGGAAACAACATGAAAATCAAAACCATTGCAGAAGAACTGACCTCAATGCCCTACCACGGCAGAGGCATAATCCTCGGCAAGCACCCCGACAATAAAAAGGCTGTTATCGCCTATTTCATAATGGGCAGAAGCGTGAACAGCCGCAACCGTGTATTCCTTGAGGAGGGCGAGGGGATAAGGACGGAGGCCTTTGACCCCGCCAAAATGACCGACCCGCACCTTGTAATTTACAACGCCGTCCGTGTAATGGGCAACAAAACCATAGTCACCAACGGCGATCAGACCGACACTATCTATGAGGGCATGGACAGGCAGCTCACCTTTGAGCAGTCATTGCGTGCCCGTGAATTTGAGGACGACGCTCCCAACTACACTCCCAGAATTTCCGGCATCGTTCACATTGACGGCGGATTGATGAACTTTGCTCTGAACATTATCAAGAGCGACGACGGCAACCCCGACAGCGTTCTGCACTACACCTACGCCTACCACGCTCCCGTAAAGGGCGAGGGGAGATTTATCCACACCTACAAAGCGGAGAGCGACCCCCTTCTTTCCTATGAGGGAGAGCCCAAGAAGCTGGTAATTCCCGACGTTGACATCGACGGGTTCACCAAGCTGCTTTGGGACAGTCTCAACGAGGACAACAAAATATCCCTGTTTACCCGCTATATCGACATTGAGACCGGCAAATATGAGAGCAGGATAATCAACAAGAATAAATAAGAAGGGAACGATAGCAACATGACAGAATTAGAACTGAAATACGGCTGCAACCCCAACCAGAAGCCCTCCCGCATTTTCATGCAGAGCGGCGACCTGCCCATCACGGTGCTGAACGGCAAGCCCGGCTATATCAACTTTATGGACGCATTCAACGGCTGGCAGCTTGTAAGCGAGCTGAAAAAGGCAACGGGGCTTCCCTCCGCCACCAGCTTCAAGCACGTTTCCCCCGCAGGCGCAGCGGTGGGACTGCCGCTGTCCGACACGCTGAAAAAGATATACTGGGTGGACGATTTAGGCGAGCTGACCCCCCTTGCGTCAGCTTATGCAAGAGCAAGAGGCGCAGACAGAATGAGCAGCTACGGCGACTTCATAGCGCTGTCCGACGTGTGCGACGTGTGCACCGCAAACATGATAAAGCGTGAGGTGTCCGACGGAATAATCGCACCCGGTTACGAGCCTGAAGCTCTTGAAATACTCAAGTCCAAGAAGAAAGGCAACTACGCCGTAATTCAGATAGACGAGAGCTACAAGCCTGACCCCATCGAGCACAAGCAGGTGTTCGGCATCACCTTCGAGCAGGGCAGGAACGAGCTGAAGATAGACGACGAGCTGTTTGCCAACATTGTCACTGAAAACAAAAACCTCCCCGAAAGCGCAAAGATAGACCTTGCCATTTCGCTGATAACGTTGAAATACACCCAGTCCAACTCGGTTGCCTACGCTTGCGGCGGACAGGCCATTGGGATCGGCGCAGGTCAGCAGAGCCGTATCCACTGCACACGTCTTGCAGGCACAAAGGCGGACAACTGGTGGCTTCGCCAGTCCCCGCAGGTAATGGATCTGCCCTTCATCGACGGTATCGGCAGACCCGACCGTGACAACGCCATCGACAACTACATCGGCGAGGATTTTATGGACGTGGTTGGGGACGGCAACTGGCAGAGAATATTCAAGGAGCAGCCGCCTATTTTTACGGCAGAGGAAAAGCGTGCATGGCTGGACAAGCTGACGGGCGTTTCCCTCGGCTCCGACGCATTCTTCCCCTTCGGCGACAATATCGAGCGTGCCCACAGAAGCGGCGTCCTGTACGTTGCAGAGCCGGGCGGCTCTATCCGTGACGACAACGTTATCGAGACCTGCAACAGGTACAATATGGTCATGGCATTCACCGGCATTAGGCTGTTCCACCACTGATATGAGGATAGCGGAATTTTATCCTCAGCTTGAGGAGTACATCATGTCCCACAAGGGCGTTGAAAAGGACTTCAAGGAGGAGTGGGGCTGGACAAGGTTCATGGTGAGGGGAAAGATGTTCTGCGCCTTCTGCGGCGAGGGCGGCGATTTCACGCTGATAACCGTCAAGTGCCAGCCTGACTTCAATGTGCATATCCGTGAAATGTACCCCGATTCCATAATCGAGGGATATTACATGAATAAGGTGCACTGGAACTCGGTGTATCCCGACAAGGGCGTACCATACGAGCTGTTGAAGGATATGTGTGACCGTGGGTATAACTTGGTTTTTCAATCTCTCCCAAAAAAGGCGCAGAAGGAAATCACAGGAGAATAGAAAGGTACATAGGTTATGAAAGTTTTTGTAGTAGGCGGCGGCGGACGTGAACACGCAATAATCCGTGCTCTCAAGCGCTCCCCCAAGGTAGACAGGCTCTTTGCCGCACCGGGCAACGGCGGTATTTCCAAGATGGCGGTGTGCTTTCCCACAAAGGCTACCGACATCGAGGGAATATTGGCAGATGTACGGCAGACAAAGCCGGATTTCGTTTTCGTAGCTCCCGATGACCCGCTGGTGATGGGCTTGGTGGACAGACTCAACGAGGAGGGCTTCAAAACCTTCGGACCCAGAGCCAACGCCGCACTCATAGAGGGCAGCAAGGTGTTTTCCAAGAGCCTGATGAAAAGGTACGGCATACCCACCGCCGATTACGAGACCTTCAATGACCCCGACAGGGCGATAGCCTACATAAAGGAAAAGGACAGCTATCCCACCGTTATCAAGTGCGACGGTCTGGCGCTGGGCAAGGGAGTTATCATCGCCGAGGACTTTGAACAGGCGGAAGAAGCGGTAAAGTCCATGATGGTGGAAGGCAAATTTGGTAAGAGCGGCAGCGAGATAGTAGTCGAAGAATACCTGACAGGTCCCGAGGTAACGGTGCTTGCCTTCACCGACGGAAAAACCGTGAAGCCTATGGTAAGCTCCATGGACCACAAGCGTGCTTATGACGACGACATGGGTCTGAACACAGGCGGCATGGGCACCATCGCCCCCAACCCCCTCTACACCGAGGAAAAGCAGCAGGAGTGCATGGAAAAGATATTCATTCCCACCATAAAGGCGATGCGAGCCGAGGGCAGACCCTTCAAGGGCTGTATCTACTTCGGGCTTATGCTGACGCCGAACGGAGCCAAGGTGATAGAGTACAACTGCCGTTTCGGTGACCCCGAGGCGCAGGTGGTGCTGCCCCTGTTAGAGACCGACCTTGTGGACATAATGGAGGCTATCTGGGAGGAAAAGCTGGACAAGTTAGACGTTAAGTGGAGCGATAAGGCGTGCGCCTGCGTGGTTATGGCAAGCGGCGGCTATCCCGAGAAGTACGAGACGGGCTTCGAGGTAGAGGGACTTGACGCAAGCGGACAGACAGAGGGCGACGCCTATGTTTACCATGCGGGAACAAGGGCGGAAAACGGGAAATTCAACACTATAGGCGGCAGAGTGCTTGGCGTTACCGCCACCGCCGACACATTGCAGGAAGCCCTTGACAAGGCATACAAAGCGGTGGATACGATATCCTTCGAGGGTGCGCACTACCGTAAGGACATAGGCAAAAAGGCGCTTTAAAGGCAATTCACGCCCTGCTTTTTAGTAAAATTGCAAAAAATGTTAAAAAAGTATTGCATTTTCGGAAAAGCTATGGTATACTATTATCCGTGTCAATACGAAACCCTGTTAAAACGGGTTTATTACGGAGGAATATAAATGTCAGTTTTAGAAATAATCGCCGCTATACTGCTTATTTTAGCGTGCATATTCATAGTGCTCGTGGTACTGATGCAGGATTCCAAGCAGGGAATGTCCCAGACCATCAGCGGCGCCAGCGCAGATAACTACTTCCAGAAAAATTCGGGCAGAACGAAAGAGGCAAGGCTTGCCAAGCTCACCAGAACCGCTGCGATAATCGTATTCGTGGTCGCATTGCTGGTAAACCTTATCACCATCTACGGCTGGGGCAAGAGCGACGGCAGCAGCACTCCCGCCGCCACTTCCACCACTACCACTACCGCCGCACCTGAGGCGGAAGGAGATGGTGAGGGCAGCGGAACAGAGGGCAGCGCAGCCGAAGAAGACGGCGCCGAGGGCAGCGAGGCTACAGGCAGCGAATCATAAGATAGTAAAAGGGGCGACAGGTTCGCCTCTTTTTTGCAATTACAGAAAGGACTGCAAAAAATGAATTTACAGATAAGAGAGCAGGCGGCGTTGCTGCTTTTCAGCGCAGGAGAAAGCGGGCTGACTGCTCAGGAGATAGCGGCTCAGCTGAATAAGAAAAAAGACGTTGTAAACCGTGAGCTGGAGGATATGCGCAGAGCCAACACGCTTGGCAGCTCCAAGGCACGGTACTATCTGAAAAATATCGGCAGATACCATGAAGGCACCGTTGCCCGTGTAGCGGGCGGTCACGGCTTTATCAGGCTTCTGGACAGCGAGGAGGGCGAGGAGGTCTTTGTAAGAGGCAGAGACTTTCACGGCGCCGTGCCGGGAGACCATGTGCTGCTGAAAATAATCGCCGACAGGGACGAGAACAACCGTTCCCGCACGGCGGTGGTAACGGCTATGATAGCCCATACCGAGCAGCTTATGACAGGTATCGTAGTGGACCACAACGGCGAGATAAGATTACAGCCCTCCGCATTTTCCTCGCCCGTTCCGCTTGTGATAGTGGGCTTCGGCGGCTATGACGTGCGGGTGGGAGATAAGGTGAAGTTCACCATCAAGCGCAGAGGCGACCGCCACTCCGAGCATATCGCCTCCATCACCGGCGTGTACGGCAGCTCTGACGTTGCCAAGGTGTCCGTAGGAGCGTACATCGAGGAAAAGCAGATACCTGCCGAGTTTCCCGAGGAGGTGCTGAGAGAGGCGGAGGAGATAGCAAAAAGAGGCATAAGCAGCACCGAAAAGGCAATGCGCACCGACCTGCGCCATCTGCCTATCTTCACCATAGACGGCGCCGACACCAAGGATATCGACGACGCAATAAGCATAGAGAAAACCCCTCACGGCTACAAGCTCGGAGTGCATATCGCCGACGTTTCCCACTATGTTAAAAAGGGAACGGCTCTGGATAAAGAGGCGTTCCGCAGGGGCACCAGCGTTTACATTGCGGACATGGTCATTCCCATGCTGCCAAAGGAGCTGAGCAACGGTATCTGCTCGCTTAATCCGGACGAGGAGCGGCTTGCTTTCTCCTGCCTTATGGAGCTGGATAACGGAGGCATGATAAAGAGCCACCGCTTCGTGAAGTCGCTGATACGCTCCCGTGTAAAGGGCGTTTACAGTGAGGTGAACAGCATTATCGAAGGCAACGCAAGCGACGTGATAAAGGAGAAGTACGCCGAGGTGACAGAGCAGATACCCGTGATGGTGCAGCTTGCGGACATACTTGCAAAAAACCGTGAAAAGAGAGGGGCCCCCGAGCTTGACAGCGTGGAGAGCAAGATAATCTGCGACGGGCAGGGGGTGTGCGTTGACATAAAGGCGCGTCAGAGCGGCGTTTCCGAGGGCATGATAGAGGAATTCATGCTGGCGGCAAACAACTGCGCCGCCAAGGTGGGCATGGACAATCATTTTCCCTTTGTTTACCGTATCCACGAAAATCCCACCGCAGAAAAGCTGATGGCACTGCAGGAAACGCTGGTGGCAATGGGGATAGACCCCAAGGGGATAAACGAGCACTCTGCGGCGGGGGATATTGCGGCATTGCTGAAGCGCTGCAAGGACGACCCACGCTCACCCGTTATACACCGCATGACCCTGCGCACCATGATGAAGGCGAAGTACAGCGAAAATCCCGTAGGGCATTTCGGCTTGGTGATGAAGGAGTACGCACACTTCACCTCGCCCATACGCCGTCTTGCCGACCTGTCGATACACAGGATACTCACCGATTATGTGGGCGGCGAAGCGGCAAAGATAGAAAAGCGGTACTCACGCTTTGCCCACGAAAATTCCGCAAGGGCAAGCGAGACCGAGATAATCGCCGTGACCGCCGAGCGTGACTGCGAGAAGTTTTACGCTGCGGAGTACATGAAAAATCATGTGGGCGAGCAGTTCGAGGGGATAATCTCGGGCGTGACCCACGGCGGCATTTTCGTTGAGCTGCCAAACACCGTTGAGGGCAGGATAGATGCGTTTACTCTGCCCCAGGGCGAGTATGACGTCAGGAACGGGATAATGCTGGTGGAGACGCTGTCAAATACCGTTTACGCTATGGGTGACAAGGTGACCGTTACCGTGGCGGCGGTGAATGTGGGAGCGGGGAGGATAGACTTTACGTTGGATAAGCATGAGGCGATGAAGTGAATATTGCAGAGGAAAAGCCGAGATTGTAGGCTGTTTTTCATAAGGATAATACAGCGTTAGGCGGAAATACGGTATTTTGGACGGACAGTTTCGGCTGTCCGTCCTTTCCGCAGGCAT
>JAFLUH010000037.1:18475-19922 GCA_022508895.1 Oscillospiraceae bacterium | reverse complement strand
TGCAAATTGATGGCAAGATCAGCGAGGTAATGAGTCCATACCCCATTGATGAGAAATTCAGAGCCTTCGGTTGGTATGTTATCGTCATAGACGGTCACGACTTCGATCAGATCGAAAAGGCATTCAATGAAGCCTCAACCGTAGCAAACCAGCCTGTAGCCATAATCCAGAAAACCACCAAGGGCAAAGGCGTAAGCTACATGGAAAATCAGGTATCATGGCACGGCTCCGCACCCAACGAAGAACAGTACAACACCGCTATGTCCGAGCTTCAGGCGAAGCTGGACGAGCTGACAAAGTGAAGGGAGAAAAGACATGGAAAAGAAAGCAACTCGTGAAAGCTACGGCGAAGCCCTTGTCATGCTGGCGGAAAAGAGACCCGATCTTATAGTTTTAGACGCAGACCTTGCCGCCGCAACCAAAACAGGTACCTTTAAAAAAGCTTATCCCGACCGCTTCTTTGACTGCGGTATAGCAGAAGCGGATATGATGGGCGTTGCAGCAGGTATTGCAACTACGGGAAAGCTGGTATTTGCCAGCAGCTTTGCAATGTTTGCCGCAGGACGTGCATTTGAAATAGTGAGAAACAGTATATGCTATCCCCATCTCAACGTTAAAATAGGCGCAACTCACGCCGGTATCTCCGTAGGCGAGGACGGCGCATCTCACCAGTGCAACGAGGACATCGCGCTTATGCGTGTGCTCCCCGGCATGACCATCATCAATCCCGCCGACGACGTTGAAGCAAAGGCGGCAGTACTTGCAATGGCTGATTATGTAGGGCCCACCTACATGCGTTTCGGCAGACTTGCAGTTCCCATATTCAACGACCCCGCAACCTACAAATTTGAGCTTGGCAAAGGTATCCAGCTTAAATCGGGCAAGGACGTCACCATTATCGCTACCGGTCTTATGGTAGCCGAAGCCCTTGAAGCAGGCAAAGCTCTTGCGGAGCAGGGAATTGATGCCCGTGTGATCAACATTCACACCATCAAGCCCATCGACCGTGACATAATCATCGCCGCAGCCAAGGAAACAGGCAAGATAATCACCGTTGAGGAGCATTCCGTTATCGGTGGCTTAGGCAGTGCAGTTGCCGAAGTAGTAACCGAGACTGTTCCTGTTCCCGTTATCAAGATAGGCGTAGACGACCGCTTCGGACACAGCGGTCCCGCACCCGCTTTGCTGAAGGAATTTGGTCTCAGTGCCGACAATATCGTTAAGGTCACCAAGGAGGCCTTAGGTAAATGATTTCAAAAAACCACCTGTTTTTCGGGTGGTTTTTTTGCAGGAAAAAGCTGAAAATCGGTTGCTAAATTTGTTGAAATATAGTATAATAACCTCAAACGAAGTAAATAGGAAAAATTTATTATAATGTTTGAGTTTATTGTATCGGTAAAGAGGAATCGAACTTCGCTTCGCTTCGTTCTCTTTTTATGATATAATA
>JAFLUH010000037.1:0-18375 GCA_022508895.1 Oscillospiraceae bacterium | reverse complement strand
TCGGTAAAGAGGAATCGAACTCCGCTTCGCTGCGTTCTCTTTTTATGATATAATAGATTAAATATAGTTTTGACATTATGCCCCTAACATCTGACTTTTCATGAGAGGAGCAAAACATGGAGCTTTATCTGACCAACGGCCATGTAGTGGACAGCAAAAACGGCATTGACGAGACCCTTGACATACGAATAAAGGACGGTATTATTGCAGAGATAGGAAAAGCTCTCCCTGTTTCCGAAAATGCCGAGGTGATAAACTGTCATGGCTTGACTGTAATTCCCGGAGTATGTGATATGCACGTCCATCTCCGTGACCCCGGTCAGACCCACAAGGAGGATATCTACACTGCCTGTGAAGCTGCCGCCGCAGGAGGCGTAACAGCGGTAGTCTGTATGCCCAACACCACCCCCGCCATTGACACTCCCGAAACTGTAGCTTATATATTGGAAAAAGCCAGTACCGCCAAAGCCAAGGTCTACCCGATAGGCGCAATAACAAAGGGCTTAGCGGGCGAGGAACTGACGGATTTCGCAGCTTTAAAGGAAGCGGGCTGTGTAGCGGTAAGCGATGACGGAAAGCCTGTCAGAAACGCCATGACCATGAAGCGTGCGATAAAGCGGGCGGCTCTTGAACGTCTTGCCATAATCAGCCACTGTGAGGACTTGGACATAATAGACGGCGGAATAATCAACAACGGCGCAGTCAGCGAAGCAATGGGCATAAAGGGCATGGCGCGATCCAGCGAGAATTACGTCACCGCCCGTGAGATATTTCTTGCAGGCGAGCAGAAAATGCCTATTCACATTGCCCATGTCTCCACCAAGGAGGCGGTGAACTTTATCCGTCTTGCCAAAAGCAAGGGCTCAAAGGTCACCTGCGAGACAGCCCCTCACTATTTTACTCTTACTGAGGACAAGCTCTTTTCCCGTGACGCCGACTACCGAATGAATCCCCCTCTCCGTGAGCAGGCGGATGTAGATGCGGTGACCGAGGCTATCTGCGATGGCACAATAGACTGCATAGTAACCGACCACGCCCCCCATACCGCTGAAGAAAAATCCGATTTTTTCACCGCTCCCAACGGCGTGGTAGGCTTGGAGACCTCCCTTGCAGCCACGGTAACCATGCTGCTTAACCCCGGCAAGATAACCCACGTTCAGCTGGTAGACCTGATGTGCGTCCGTCCCCGCAAAATACTTGGCATCGACGGCGGAACGCTGTCCATAGGCGCTCCCGCCGACATAGCCATATTCAGCGAAACAGAGCAGTGGACGGTAGACCCGGAGAAGCTCCACTCCAAATCCAAAAACACTTGCTTCAAGGGCATGACCTTAACTGGCAGAGTAAAATACACCATTCTGAATGGTGAGATAGTGTACAAAGACGAAGAAAAGGAGAAACAGTAATGGCGCTTGACAGACTTATTGAAAAAATAGCCGAAAAACAAAACCCCACAGTAGCGGGACTTGACCCAAAGTTAGACTATGTACCCGAATATATAAAGCAAAAAGCCTTTTCTGAACATGGCGAGACGCTAAAAGGTGCAGCAGAAGCTCTTTTGCAGTTTAACAAGGGCTTGATAGACGCACTTTGTGACATCGTACCCGCAGTAAAGCCCCAGGCTGCCTATTACGAAATGTACGGCTACGAAGGCGTAAAGGCTCTGTACGATACTCAGGAATATGCCCGCAGCAAGGGAATGTTCGTCATCACCGACGGCAAGCGTAACGACATAGGCAGTACAATGGAAGCCTACGCAGCCGCCCACTTAGGCAAGACAAAGGTAGGCTCCACAGAGTACGAGCCATTCTTAGGTGACGCACTTACGGTAAACGGTTACTTCGGCAGCGATGGCATAAATCCCGTGATAAATGTATGTAAACAGTATGACAAGGGAATGTTCGTCCTTGCCAAAACCTCCAACCCCTCCTCTGGTGAGCTTCAGGACATGAAGATAGACGACCGCACAGTTTACGAGGTAATGGGCGATATGTGCGAGGAATGGGGCAAAGACCTGATGGGTAAGCACGGATACAGCGGCGTAGGAATTGTAGCAGGTGCAACCTACCCTCAGCAGATAGAAATTCTCAGAGCCAGACTCCCCCACACCTTCTTCCTTATTCCCGGCTACGGCGCACAGGGAGCAAGTGCAAAGGACATTTCCGCCGCCTTCGGTAAAAACGGCTTAGGCGGTATCGTCAACAGCTCCCGTGGCATAATGTGCGCATACCAAAAGGAAAAGTGTGACGAAAAGGACTTTGCGGCAGCGGCAAGACGTGAAGCGATAAGAATGCGTGACGAAATAATGGGATATGTAAACAAAATCGAGCTATAAAAACAACCCCACGGAGGTAAAAATGGATTTCCAGACGGCAAAAACAGCTTACCTGATATTATCCGACGGAACGGTATTCAAAGGCAAGAGCTTCGGCACAGAGGGCGAGGTAATAGGCGAGGTAGTATTCACCACCGCCATGACAGGGTATCAGGAGACTCTCACCGACCCCAGCTACTGCGGACAGATAGTGACCCAGACCTTCCCCTTGATCGGTAATTACGGCGTAAATTCAGAGGACAAGGAATCCTCCGGCAGCGTAGTCAGCGGCTACATCGTCCGCGAATACTGCAAAGTCCCATCCAACTTCCGTTGCGAGGAGGATATAGATGCCTATCTGAAAAAACACAGTATTATCGGTCTATACGACATAGACACCCGCCGCCTCACCAGAATAATCCGTGAAACCGGCGTAATGAACGGTATGATAACTACTCACGAACCTGATGAGCAGTTCAAAGCAGAAGCCCTGCAAAAAATACGCACCTTCCGCATAGAGCAGCCCGTTCCAAAGGTGACGGTAAACGTCCCCTCCAACTACACCACTCCCGAAAACTCCAAGAAATACAAGGTAGCCCTGATAGACTACGGCTACAAATACAACATTAGACGTGAGCTTGAAAAACGTGGCTGCGACGTAACGGTATTTCCCAGCAGCACTACCGCAGACGAGATAGCCGCCTTTGCCCCTGATGGCATAATGCTGTCCAACGGCCCCGGCGACCCCACCGATAACAAAGAATCCATATCGACTCTGACAAATCTGATATCAAAGCAGATCCCCACCTTCGGTATCTGCTTAGGTCATCAGCTTTTAGCCCTTGCCAACGGAGCAAGCACAGTCAAACTGAAATACGGTCACAGAGGAGGCAATCAGCCGGTAACTGACTTGGACATGGATCGCACCTTCATAACCAGTCAGAACCACGGCTATGCGGTGGTAAACGACAGCATATCCTCAGCGGTAGGCAGAGTGAGCCACATAAACGCCAATGACAAGACCTGCGAGGGCGTGCGCTATACCAATGCTCCAGCCTTCACCGTACAGTTCCACCCCGAAGCCTGCGGCGGACCGCAGGATACCGCATACCTTTTCGATGAATTCATACAGTTGATGGAGGAGCATAAGTAATGCCACTTAGAAGCGATATAAAGAAGGTCCTTATGATAGGCTCCGGTCCCATAGTTATCGGACAGGCTGCGGAATTTGACTATGCAGGCTCACAGGCGTGCCGTGTACTGAAGCAGGAGGGGCTTGAAGTAGTTCTGGTAAATTCCAATCCCGCAACCATAATGACTGATAAAAACATGGCGGACAAGATATACATTGAGCCGCTGACCTTGGACTGCCTCAAAAGGATTATCGAGATTGAAAAGCCAGACAGCATTCTCTCCACTCTCGGCGGACAGACAGGTTTGACATTGTCTATGCAGCTTGCCGAAGAAGGATTTCTTGAAAGCCACAATGTAAAGCTGTTGGGCGCAGACCCCCTCACTATCCATAAAGCTGAGGACAGACAAGCCTTCAAGGACACCATGGAGGAGATAGGCGAGCCCTGTATCCCCTCAAAGGTGGTAGAAACCCTTGAAGCTGCAATGGATTTTGCAAACAACGAGATTGGCTATCCAGTAATAGTCCGCCCTGCATTTACTTTGGGAGGAACAGGCGGCGGCATAGCCAACAATGCCGAAGAGCTCCACGAAATTGCAATAAACGGACTTAGAATGTCCCCAATACATCAGATACTTGTAGAACGCTGCATAAGCGGCTGGAAGGAGATAGAGTTTGAGGTTATCCGTGACGCAAAGGGCAACGTGATAACCGTCTGCTCAATGGAAAACTTCGATCCTGTAGGCGTCCACACCGGTGACAGCATAGTAATAGCTCCCGCCGTGACCCTTGCCGACAGGGAATACCAGATGCTCCGCACTGCCGCCTTAAACATAATCCAAGCCCTTAAAGTAGAAGGCGGCTGCAACTGTCAGTTTGCCCTTAACCCGAACAGCTTTGAGTACGCCGTTATCGAGGTAAACCCCCGTGTAAGCCGCTCCTCAGCTCTCGCCTCAAAAGCAACGGGTTACCCTATAGCAAAGGTAGCAACAAGAATAGCCATCGGCTACTCCCTTGACGAAATAATCAATCAGGTAACAGGAAAGACCTACGCCTGCTTTGAGCCTGCCCTTGACTATGTGGTGGTAAAATTCCCCAAATGGCCTTTCGATAAATTCGTCTATGCCAAAAAAACATTGGGCACCCAGATGAAGGCAACAGGCGAAATAATGGCGATAGGCACCAGCTTTGAAGCGGCAATGATGAAAGCGGTCCGCTCCATCGAACTTGGCATGGACACCATGCGCAAGAAAACCTTCACCACTCTCACCGACGAGGAAATTCTCACAAAGCTCCACGACGTAGACGTAGACCGCTCTTTCTGCGTATTTGAAGCCCTGAAACGTGAAATCCCCATAGACACCATCTGTGACATCACCAAAATCGACAAATGGTTCGTCGCCAAGTTGAAAAACCTGAAAGAGCTGGAGGACTGGCTGTCCGACGGTGCTTTGACACAGGAAAAATACGATACTGCGAAAAAATACTGCTATTTGGACAAATCCATAGAAGCTCTCTCAGGCAAATCCTTAAAGGAGTGGGGAATAACCAAGCGCCACGCCGTCTACAAAATGGTAGACACCTGCGCAGCCGAGTTTTCCGCCGAGACTCCTTATTTCTACAGCACCTATGATGAGGAAAACGAAGCCGAGGAGTTTCTCAAACAGCATCCTACCGACAAGAAAAAAGTTCTTGTTTTTGGCTCCGGCCCCATCAGAATAGGGCAGGGAATTGAGTTTGACTACTGCTCTGTACACTGCGTCTGGGCGCTTAAAGAAATGGGCTGCGAAGCCATTCTCTGCAACAACAACCCTGAAACCGTCTCCACCGACTTCGACACAGGCGACCGCCTCTACTTCGACCCTCTCACCTTTGAGGACGTGGACAGCCTTATCGCCACCGAAAAGCCCGACGGAGTGGTAGTTCAGTTTGGCGGTCAGACTGCAATAAAGCTCACCAAGCACCTGCAGGAGATAGGTGCAAACATACTCGGTACTTGTGCCGAAAGCATAGACGCCGCCGAGGACAGGGAACTGTTTGACGAACTGCTTGAAAAATGTGATATCCCTCGTCCTGCAGGCGAAACCGTATTTACCTCCGAGGAAGCGGTAGTGACTGCCAACAAGCTGGGCTACCCCGTCCTCCTCCGCCCCTCATATGTTTTAGGCGGACAGAATATGATAATAGCAAACGCTGACAGCGACGTTATCGAGTACATGAAGATAATTACCGCTCAGAAGCTGGAAAACCCTGTCCTTATCGATAAATACATGATGGGTACCGAGGTGGAGGTAGACGCCATCTGTGACGGCACCGACTTCCTTATCCCCGGCATAATGGAGCACATCGAGCGTGCAGGCGTCCACAGCGGCGACAGTATCTCGGTATACCCCGCCCAGACGCTCAGTGACCGTATAAAAAAGGTGATAATCACCTACACAGAGCGGCTTGCCAAGGCTCTAAACGTAATAGGTCTTGTAAACATACAATATGTAGTTTACGACCATCAGGTCTACGTCATCGAGGTAAATCCACGTTCATCAAGAACCGTACCCTATATCAGCAAGGTAACCGGCGTTCCCATGGTAGACATCGCCACCAAGATAATGCTTGGGCACTCTCTCAAGGAGCAGGGCTACACAAGCGGTCTTTACCCCGCAGGCGATTATGTAGCGGTAAAGGTCCCTGTATTCAGCTTTGAAAAGCTCCACGATGTAGATACTCAGTTAGGCCCCGAGATGAAGTCCACCGGCGAGTGTCTCGGTATAGCAAAAACCTTCTCCGAAGCCCTCTACAAAGGTCTTATCGCTGCAGGCTTCAAAATGCAGTATGAAGGCGGCGTATTATTCTCGGTAAGAAATCAGGATAAACCCGAGATAATCGACCTTGCCAGCCGCTTTGAAGCACTTGGCTTTGACATTTACGCCACAGGCGGTACCGCCTCTCTCCTCAACCGCAACATGATAGCCACAAATTTCACTTATCGCATAAATGAGGGCAAGGAACCTAACGTAATATCCCTTCTTGAAAGCGGTAAGATAAACTATGTTATTTCCACCTCCGAGACCGGCAGAGACCCTGCCCGTGACAGCGTGAAAATGCGCAGAAAGGCGGTAGAGCGCTCTATCGTCTGCATGACCTCGGTGGATACTGCAAACGCTCTTGCGTCCTGCCTTGAAATGCATAAGTCGATAGATGATGTTGAAATGGTAGATATAACCAAGATATAACAGGAGTCCCTTAATGAAAATCGGTACAATAAAAGTAAAGCGCAATTACCAGATAGCGCAAATGGTGCTTGACGCCGTCGCATTTATCATATTTATAGTAATTGTGCAGTGCGTTTTGTCCTTTGGCACCTACATTTCCGATATGAACGAGAGCATTCTGAAATACAATCCCAATGTAGTCGGTTTGGTGGAGTGGAGATGGAACATCGTGTGGATAGCTGTTGCCGTAATTGTAATAGCCGCCTCTTTGCTGATGATATACCTCCCCCGTAAAATGCCGAAAAATTACATCGTAAACAGCGACAACGCCCAAAAGTACAGCGACATCATCATCACTGCAATAACCTGCGTAAGGATACCCGTACTTCTGGCGGTTTTTGAAGGAATGTGCATTCATCAATCGATACTGACCGGTGTTACTGACGGTATAATTACTTTGCAGATTCCCTTGGACATTCTGTTCACAGCAATTATAATCCGTTTTTCTGTACACAGGATAAGACTGACACAGCCAAAGACTGAAGACAAAATAATTGAATTGAAGGAAAGCTGAACGAAGGAGAAATATAATGGCTTTTTTTTGCGACAGCTACTCTATTCTTGAAAAAAAAGAGATAGCCACAGGCATTTTCTCATATGTCATTCACTGCCCCGAGCCGGCAGCTTCTGCCAAAGCAGGACAGTTTGTCCATATCCAAGCCGAGGGCTATACTCTCCGACGTCCTATTTCTATTTGTGAGATCGACAAGGACAGAGGAACTCTCCGTATAGTGTTCGAGGTGCGTGGTGCAGGCACAGACAAGCTGTCACAATTAAACATCGGCGACAAAATGAACATGATAGCCCCCCTTGGCAACGGCTTCACAATAAATGAGATCCCCGCAGGCAAAACCGTGATAGTAGTAGGCGGTGGCATAGGCGTACCTCCCATGCTGCAAACCGCCAAATCCTTCGGGAGCAGCAGAATAAAAGCAATAACAGGCTTCCGCAGCAAAGACAGAGTGATTTTGGAGGACGACTTCAAGCGCATCGGAGCCGACCTATCCGTATGCACTGACGATGGCAGTTACGGCGAGAAAGGCTTAGTTACCTTTCCGCTGATAGAGGAGCTGGAAAAGGGCAGCACTGCAATTATCTGCGCCTGCGGTCCCACTCCCATGCTGAAAGCCGTAATCAACACCGCAAAAACCTACAACGTCCCCTGCGAGGTATCCTTGGAGCAGCGTATGGCGTGCGGCGTAGGAGCCTGCGTAGGCTGTGCAGTCAACATAAACCGCAGCGGCAGAGACTTCGTTCTCCGTGTCTGCAAGGACGGTCCTGTATTCAAGGCTGAGGAGGTGGTACTGTGAGCAAAGATTTGTCCGTAACGGTAGCAGGCGTAAAGTTCCCCAACCCTGTGATAGCTGCCTCCGGAACCTACGGCTTCGGACAGGACTACACCGATCTCTATCCCATCAGCAAATTAGGCGGGATATCCTGCAAAGGCACTACCTTGGAGCCAAGAAACGGCAATCCGGCCCCCCGAATAGCCGAAACTCCGTCAGGAATGCTGAATTCCGTAGGTCTCCAGAACCCCGGAATAGATATGTTTATCTCAGGCTATCTTCCTCAGCTGAAGAAGGAGGGCAACGTAATAATAGCTAACATAGCAGGAGCTACCCTTGACGATTACAAGCAGACAGCAGAGCGTCTTGACAGCACTGACATAGATATGATAGAGCTGAACATTTCATGTCCTAATGTCAAAGAAGGTGGTGCAAGCTGGGGAGTGACCTGCGAAGGCGCAGCGGCAGTGACCAAAACAGTTCGCAGTGTTACCAAAAAGCCTCTTATGGTAAAGCTCACCCCAAATGTTACCAACATTGTAGACATCGCCAAGTCCGCTGAAGCCGAGGGCGCAGACTGCCTTTCCCTAATAAACACTTTGCTTGGTATGCGCATAGACATACGCACTCGCCGCCCTATCCTCAAAAACAACGTAGGCGGCTTATCAGGCCCCGCAGTGTTTCCTGTAGCTCTCCGTATGGTATGGCAGGTAGCAAATGCGGTAAACATTGACGTAGTAGGCATGGGCGGTATCGCCACCTCCGACGATGCTATTGAAATGATGATGGCAGGAGCAAGGGCGATACAGATGGGCACCGCTATCTTCACTGACCCTTACGCCCCTATAAAAGTGATAGACGGTTTGGAAAAATACATGGAGGTCAACAACATAGGCTCCCTTGAAGAAATAGTAGGAACGGTACAGCCATGGTGACCACTTTGTACCTTATCCGCCACTGCGAAGCCGAGGGGAATATTCAGGAGATATTCCAAGGCAAAACCGACGGGGATATAACTCACAAAGGAGCACAGCAGCTTGACCGCTTAGCTGAACGCTGCAGAGACATACCCTTTGACGTGATATACTCCTCGCCCCTGAAACGAGCGTTAAAAACCGCAGAGGCAGCAAACCGTTTCCACAGTGCTGAGATAATCACAGATACAGCCTTTGCCGAGATAGACGGCGGGGAAATGGAGGGGCACCGCTGGAGCGAACTTCCCGCTCTTTTCCCCCATACATACCCTGCATGGGAAAACGACTTTCCCAACTTCAAAACCGAAACCGGCGAATCCATGCAGCAGGTTTACACCCGTGTAAGTCAGGGCGCAATGCGTGCAGCAGCCGAAAATAGGGGAAAGACCATTCTCATTACCTCCCACGGATGTGCTATTCGCAATCTCTGCTGTTTTCTCCGTGGACTTCCGCTTTCGCAAATCGACGCCTGTCCTTGGGTGGATAACACCTCAATAACCTGTTACATATTTGACGAAAGCCTGCGTCCCACCGAGCTTTTTATCAACGATTGCTCCCACATCACATGTGACCCGACTCTTGCTCCTCACCAAATGTGGTGGCGGGATCAAAAAATCACAAAGTAACAAAATCCCCCTTCGGGCATATTCTGCTCAAGGGGGATTTTCTTGATAATAATTGAAGTAATACTGCTGGTAGCCGCCTTGTCAGCCGATTCCTTTGCTGCCTCGGTGAGCTATGGTCTGTCAAACATAAGAATAGGCTTTTTTCGTTCTCTGCTGATAAGCCTTGTGTGCAGTGCCTTTCTGCTTGTCTCAGTGCTTTTAGCAGACCTTGCGGAAGACTACATACCCGCAATACTGACCACCTTCGGCAGCTTCGCCATTCTGTTCGTCACAGGACTTGTAAAGCTGCTGCAAAAGCCGGAAAACACTGAACCGGAGCAGCTTTCATTTCTCAAGACCATTCTTTTTGCGGTCTCCATGTCTTTGGACGGAATAGCGGCAGGTTTTGGTGCAGGACTTGCAGCGGGCGACGGCATACTTGCTCTTGCCGTGTCAGCTCCCATAATCACCTTTCTCACCGTTTACATAGGCAATTACGTTGGCTTACGCCTTAATCGGAAAGCACCTGCCTTACTCCAGAAAATCGGCGGCGCAGTGATAATCCTGATAGCGGTAGGCAAGCTGATATAATAAATTCAAACAAAATAAAGAGGGAAAAAAATTCAAATGTTTGAGTTTGTTTTGTCGTTTAGAGGTATCGCACTTCACTTCGTTTCGTGCTATTTTTATAATATGAAGCAAAAACAGGCGGAACATCCGCCTGTTTTTATTTTCAGCAATTACATTCCTTAACGATCTCACCGTATAGGTCAGGAGTTGCTCCAATCGCATTGGACTCGTCGGTATCAATGTGCATAGCGTCTGCAAAGGTATCGCTGACTCTCACTACAACATCGCCCAGCACAGCCTTTCTTTCGGGCGTATTGATCCTGACCCAGACAATATCCTTGTTCTTCACACCCAGCTTTTCAGCAGTCTCGGGAACAAGGTGGATATGTCTCTTGGCGACAATAACGCCTTCTTTGATTTCAACTTCGCCGCAGGGTCCGACCAGTTTGCACCCGGGAGTTCCGGCAACATCGCCGCTCTCCCTGATAACGATTGGCAGACCGATTGAGCGGGCGTCGGTAGCGGAAAGCTCAACCTGATCCGCATTGCGGCAGGGACCCAGAATGGAAACGTTAGCCAGTTCCTTTTTGGGGCCGACCACTGTCACCCTCTCCTCACAGGCATACTGTCCGGGCTGAGAAAGGTCTTTCTTCTTGGTAAGCTCATGTCCCTTGCCGAAAAGCACTTCAAGAGTCTCCTTGGTAACATGAATGTGTCTTGCCGAGGTCTCAACTAAAATCTGTGACATAAAACAGTCCTCCTTAAATTTTAAAACAGAAAAGCTGAAAGGAGATAGCCCACAAGTATCAGCAATGCCAGCACAAATGCGCCTATCTTAAACCAGAATTGCAGTCTTTCTCTTGTTTTCAGCTTCATTTTCTGTTTCCTTTCTTTTTTGTTGATTCTATTGTATCACATTTTACTTTAATTTTCCAGTAGTTTCAGCGTATTTTTTCAAAAAGTGGATATTCTGCCCGAAAAACCACAAGCTAACCTTATATGAGCGCATTTGACGTTGTCCCAAAAAGTTGATTTTCAAACATATTTATGCTACAATGATAAAAAACAAAGGGACAGCCGCCATGGATTTTTACTCAATGACCCTGCCGGCCTTAGAAGAGCATTTCACAAGACAGGGTGACAATAAAGCCAAAGCAAAAAAACTCTATAAAGCCATCTACCGCAGCAGTCAAGCGGTAGAAGACATTTCCGACCTCAGCGACAAAACCAAACGTTCTATTCTTGACAGCTTCACCTTCGATCTGCCCAAACAAATCGCCCTTCAGGACGACGGTGAAACAGCAAAGGCACTGCTTGAATTTCCTGACAGCAGCCGCGTAGAAACCGTCTTAATGCGCCACGACTACGGCTCAGGACTGTGCGTTTCCACGCAGGTGGGCTGTTCTATGGGCTGTGCCTTCTGCCAAAGTGGGAAACTGAAAAAGCACCGCAACCTCACAGCAGGCGAAATGATTGCCCAAGTCCTTTTTATGCAGCAGTACAGCGATATAAAGCACATCTCCATAATGGGCATAGGTGAGCCTCTTGACAACTTTGACAATCTTAAAGCGTTTATCGAGATACTCTCCAGTCCATACGGCTTAGCCTTTGGCGGCAGAAGCATCACCCTCTCCACCTGCGGTATTGTTTCGCAAATAAACCGTCTGACCGAGATAGACTGTGCCTTCAACTTAGCGGTAAGCCTCCACGCTCCCACCAATGAGCTGCGCTCTCAGCTAATGCCAATCAACAAACGGTATAACATCACCGATCTTATATCGGCAGTCAAAAACTACTCCGAAAACACATCCCGCCGTATTGCCTTTGAGTATATTCTTCTTGACGGAATAAACGACAGCATGGAACAGGCAGTACAGCTTGCCGACTTTCTCAAAGACTTGAATTGCTATGTCAACCTTATCCCCTACAATGCTACAGACAGCGGTCAGTTCAAGCGCTCCTGCAACGCCGATTTATTCTTCGACACACTGAAAAAACAGGGCATAAACGTCATATTCAGGCGTGAATTCGGCGGCAGCATAAAAGCCGCCTGCGGTCAGCTCAGTGCCGAATACGATTGACAACCGCTCCTCTTTTTGTTAAAATAAATTCAGCATAAATCAAACAACGAAAGGAAATCAGAACAATGTCAGAATGCACACAAAACTGCTCCTCCTGCGGAGAAAACTGCCCCTCCCGTCAAAGCGGACAGACAAGCCTTATAGAGCAGCCTCACAAGATGTCCAAGATAAAAAAAGTAATAGCCGTAGTCAGTGGCAAGGGCGGTGTAGGAAAGAGCATGGTGACCTCCATGCTTGCCGCTTCCTCCAACAGAAAGGGAAATAAGACTGCGATCCTCGACGCAGACATCACAGGTCCCTCCATTCCGCAGGTGTTCGGTTTACACGGCCAAGCCTACGGCGATGAAAACGGTATTCTTCCGGTAACTACAAAACAGGGGATAAACGTGATTTCCCTTAATTTACTTCTTGAAAATGCCACAGACCCCGTTATATGGCGAGGACCTGTTATAGCAGGGATAGTAAAGCAATTCTGGACAGACGTTATCTGGGGTGACATCGACTATATGTTTATCGATATGCCTCCGGGAACCGGAGATGTGCCTCTCACTGTATTCCAGTCCATTCCCGTTGACGGCATTATAGTGGTAACAAGTCCGCAGGAGCTGGTGTCACTGGTAGTGGAAAAGGCTGTAAAAATGGCAAAAACCATGAATATCCCCATTCTTGGCATAATCGAGAATATGAGCTATTTTAAGTGCGACAACTGCGGCAAGGAGCACAACATCTTCGGCGAGACTCGCATAAACACCGAAGCTGAAAAATTCGGTATAAATTCCGTATGCCGACTTCCCATAAACCCCGTGATAGCTTCAATGGCAGACAATGGGTTGGGCGACGAAATGAACGAGCCTGCACTGGACGAGTTTTTTGCAAATATAGCGGAAAAACTGTGAACACACCACCAATTATTTTTTGGGGAAGATATTATTATGAGCAGATTTATCGAAAAAGGCTATTTTGTTAAAGAGAACTCACCAATTTATTTGACGGAAGACATGAACAATACAATTAAGTGGTTTGAGGAAGTATTAGGCTGGTACAGCAATATAGTTGAAAAAGATTACGAGGGCAACGGGTTATATGGAGTAGTTTTTGATATACTTCCCGAAATAGAAATCACGCACTTAGCGCCGTTCACAGGCTTCCAGCTTTTCAGAGGTAAACCCGAGCAGCGCACTATATCCTTTATGCAGGTGCAGAATATTGAGACAATGTACGAATATATCATTTCAAAAGGATGGAATAAGATTACGCAGGTAGAAACACAGCCGTGGGGCGGAAAGACTTGCAGCCTTACGACCATAGACGGATACATTATAAATATATTCCAGTAAGTTATTTTTCATATAATATAAAAAAGCGGCAGCACGCAAGCTGCCGCTTAAATATTTACTTGATATTCTGATTATTCAGCAGGCTTGTAGTACTCTACCAAACCAACCAGATCGTCATATCTCTTCTTGGAGTTAGCAACTGCCTTATCAAACAGCACAGCCGCTTTCTCAGGATTCTGACGAGCCAAAGAGTTGTAACGAACCTCTCTCATCATGAATTCCTTATAGTCTCCGGTAGGAGCCTTGCAGTCGAGGCTGAAGGGATTCTTGCCTTCCTCAGCCAGAGCAGGATTGAAGCGGAACAGATTCCAGTATCCTGCTTCAACGGCTTCCTTCTCAACCTGCTGAGCGATAGCAAGACCGCCCTTGATGCCGTGGTTGATGCAGGGAGCATAGCAGATTATCAGGGAAGGACCGTCATAAGCTTCAGCCTCCATGATAGCCTTCAGACACTGGTTCTTGTCGGCACCCATAGCCACCTGAGCCACATAAACGTAACCGTACTGCATAGCGATACCTGCAAGATCCTTGCTCTTGATATCCTTACCGCCTGCAGCGAACTGAGCGATAGCGCCGATAGGAGTAGCTTTGGAAGCCTGACCGCCGGTATTGGAGTAAACTTCGGTATCGAATACCATGATATTTACGTTCCTGCCGCTTGCCAGCACATGGTCAACGCCGCCGTAACCGATATCGTAAGCCCAGCCGTCGCCGCCGAATACCCAGTTGGACTTCTTGGACAGGTAATCCTTCAGCTTGAGAACTTCCTTCTTGTCCTCGTTATCACAACCGCAAGCCTCCAGCGCAGCAACCAGCTCTTTGGTAGCCTTTGCATTGGCAGCGCCGTCATTGACGGTCTCGAAGTAAGCAGCGATCTTAGCCTTAACATCGGCATTGTCAGCCTTTTCATCGAGCGCCTTCAGGTGAGCCTGTGCACGGCTTCTCAGAGTATCCTGAGCAAGGAACATACCGAAGCCGAACTCAGCGTTGTCCTCGAACAGCGAGTTGCCCCAAGCGGGACCCTTGCCCTCTGCGTTTACGGTGTAAGGAGTAGAAGGTGCGGAACCGCCCCAGATAGAGGAACAGCCTGTAGCGTTGGCGATATACATTCTGTCGCCGAACAGCTGGGTTACCAGCTTAGCGTAAGGAGTTTCGCCGCAGCCTGCACAAGCGCCGGAGAACTCAAGGAGTGGCTGCTTGAACTGGCTGCCCTTAACGGTGTTCTCCTTGAACTTTTCGAGAACTTCGGGCTTGGACTGGAACTTATGAGCATAATCAAATACTTCCTGCTCAGCCATCTGAGAATCCAGCGGCTTCATAGCAAGAGCCTTAGTCTTAGCAGGGCAAGTGTTCACACAAGCGCCACAACCTGTACAGTCAAGAACTGAAACAGCCATTGTGTATTTATATCCTGCCATACCGGTAGCGTCTTTGATCTTTGCAGCAGCAGGAGCCTTAGCAGCCTCGTCCTCTGTCAGGATAACGGGACGGATAACAGCGTGAGGACAAACGATAGAGCACTGGTTACACTGGATACAGTTGTCAGGGATCCACTCGGGAACGTCAACTGCGATACCGCGCTTCTCAAATGCAGCAGAGCCCTGAGGGAATGTACCGTCAGGCATGGAGGTGAATGCAGATACGGGAAGCTCGTCGCCTCTCTGAGCGTTGCAGGGGAACTGGATGTTGTTGATGAAGTCAGCAAGCTCTTTTCTCTCGCTCTCTGCAACATGAACGGGAAGACCGCCCTCTGCGTTAGCCCAAGCAGCAGGAACGTCAACCTTTACGACCTCACCTGCACCTCTCTCAATAGCGGCGTAGTTCATGTTGACAATGTCCTCGCCCTTCTTAGCAAAGGATTTGTAAGCAGCCTGCTTCATGTACTCGATAGCCTTGTCACCGGGGATAATGTTGGCGATAGAGAAGAATGCAGACTGAAGTACGGTGTTGGTCTTATTGCCCAGACCGATCTCCTTGGCAACGTTGATAGCGTTGATGATGTAGAAGTTGATGTTGTTCTTGGCAATGTAAGCTTTAACGGGAGCGGGGAGCTTCTCGTCCAGCTCGTCAACGCTCCACTGGCAGTTCAGCAGGAAGCTGCCGCCGGGAACAACGTCCTGAACCATATTGTATTTGTCAATATAGCTGGGGTTATGGCAAGCCACGAAGTCAGCTTTGTTAACGAAGTAAGTGGACTTGATAGGCTTGGTACCGAAACGCAGATGGGAAATGGTAACGCCGCCGGACTTCTTGGAGTCGTAAGCGAAGTAAGCCTGCGCGTACATATCGGTATGGTCGCCTATGATCTTTATGGAGTTCTTGTTGGCACCAACTGTACCATCAGAACCCAGACCCCAGAACTTGCAGCTTGTAGTGCCTTCGGGAGTGGTGTTGGGATTTTCGGTGATAGGCAGGGACAGCTTGGTAACGTCGTCCTCGATACCGATTGTGAACTGAGGCTTGCTGTCATTGTTGTATACAGCAATGATCTGTGCAGGGTTGCAGTCCTTTGAACCCAGACCGTAACGGCCGCTGAATACAGGAACATCTGCAAACTTGCCTGCTCTCTTCAGTGCAGCCACAACGTCCAGATACAGAGGCTCGCCCAGAGCGCCGGGCTCCTTGGTCCTGTCAAGAACAGTGATCTTCTTAACGGTAGAAGGAATAGCGTCAACAAACGCATCAACGCTGAATGGACGGTAAAGTCTTACCTTAACAAGACCAACCTTCTTGCCCTGAGCCAGCAGATAGTCAATAGTTTCCTCAATGGTATCACATACGGAGCCCATCGCAACGATAACCTGCTCGGCATCGGGAGCACCGTAGTAGTTGAACAGCTTGTAATCGGTACCGATCTCCTTGTTTACCTTGTTCATATATTCGGTAACAATTCCGGGAAGAGCGGTGTAGTAGTTGTTTGCAGCTTCCTTAGCTTGGAAGAATATATCGGGGTTCTGAGCGGTACCGCGGAGAGTAGGATGCTCAGGGTTCAGCGCGCGGTTGCGGAATTCAGCCAAAGCGTCCTCGTCGACCATACCCTTGAGAGTATCGTAGTCCCAAACCTCGATCTTCTGAATTTCATGAGAGGTCCTGAAACCGTCAAAGAAGTGCAGGAAGGGAACCTTGCCCTTCAAAGTGGAGAGATGAGCCACTGCACCAAGATCCATAACCTCCTGAGGGTTGGTGGAGCAGAGCATAGCGTAACCTGTCTGACGGCAGGCGTAAACGTCGCTGTGGTCACCGAAGATGGAAAGCGCATGAGTAGCCAGTGCACGTGCGGAAACGTGGATAACGCTTGGCAGCAGCTCACCCGCTATTTTGTACATATTGGGGATCATCAGCAGCAGACCCTGTGACGCAGTGTATGTAGTGGTAAGTGCGCCTGCGGTAAGGGAACCGTGAACCGCACCTGCTGCACCTGCTTCAGACTGCATTTCCACGATCTTTACTTCAGTGCCGAAGATGTTTTTCCGTCCCGCAGTAGCCCAAGAGTCAGTTACCTCGGCCATTACGGAAGACGGTGTGATGGGGTAGATAGCCGCAACCTCGGTAAACGCATAGGAAACGTGACCGGCAGCGGTGTTACCATCCATCGTAAGCTTTTGTCTTGCCATTGGAATATTCCTCCTTCTTTTTGCACAGGCTTTCCCGGCTGCAAAAACAGTTTGTCAGCGAGCTTTCCATAGGATCCTTTATTAAAAGCCCACGCCTATGCTATCTTAAAAATTATAGCACATTTTCTTTTATTTGTAAACACCTCAAATCACACTTTTTGCATTGTTTTGAAAAAACTCTTGACATACCGTAAACGGCAGTGTATAATACATAAGTCGGCAACGCTTAGCTTTGAAACAGCTGAATAATTGTATATTTTTCATCTTCTTCTGTTAGATTTATGTAAAACACGACAGATAGATGCACAAATGTATATCGGGGCGTAGCGCAGTTGGTAGCGCGCCAGTTTTGGGAACTGGATGTCGTCGGTTCGAGTCCGGTCGCCCCGACCAACAAAAAAAGACAAGTTTCAATAAAAGAAACTTGTCTTTTTTCTTTACCTCAGCATCTGCCGCAATTCAAACCGTTGAATCTTCCCGATACGACCTTACAAAACACCAATAGCCCTCTTAACTTCATCGATCAACCTTTCAGCAATAGGCGAAAACATCTGATACCTCCTCCAGATTATATACATTTTTGATTGGAGCGATGGTTTCAGCGGACGAAAACAAAGCTCGCTGTCGCTGCTCGTATCTGCAAGCTTGTCAAATGTCAGCAGCAAGCCTTCTCCCGCTCGTACAAACACCGTTCCGTTATAGAACAGATTCACCGTCCCTACCACATTCAGCTCACCAAGCTTCTCACCGCACCATCTTGGAAAATCCGCTTCCAGCGATTGTGGGGAGGATATCAGGTCGTACCCGATCAGATCGTCCGCTGTAACAAACTTTTTTTCTGATAACGGACAGTCGTTTCGCATAACCACACCCCATGTGTCTGCCACAGGCAATTCGATATAATTATACTTTTGAAGATTAGGCGGTTCAACGATAACCGCAAAATCCAGCAACCCCCGGTAAAGACGTTCCGCAACCTGAGCCGTATCACCGCTTAAAATATGGTATTTCAGCAGCGGATAACGCTCACGGAATTCCTTTATTATCTCGGCAAGATACCGTATCTGATACGATTCTGCACAGCCGATATAAACATCGCCGCCTGTCACATCGTCCAATGCCTTGAATTCATCTGCGGTTTTATCCACCATAGCGAGAATATCCTCCGCACGCTTGCGCAGCAGCATTCCCTC
>JAFLUH010000036.1:17294-20131 GCA_022508895.1 Oscillospiraceae bacterium | reverse complement strand
ACCAATCAAGTATAACATATTTTACCCCGAATGTAAAGCAAAAACCGCCCGATAATGGGCGGTGCTGCCTTATTAAAAATATTGGCTGAAATTGCTGAAGCTGCTTGATATCTCATCCCAAGCGCTTGCGATGACTGCGGCGAACACGATGGAGAAAATTATAGCCAGTCCTATGCCTATAAGGTACACTATCAGCATTGCACGGCAGTAATTCTTCTTTGCAATATTCACGTCGTTGCTGAATGCCCACACAAGCAGCAGGATAATGCTGATAATACCCAGACAGGTGGTGAGCAGTATCGTTCCCACCCAGGAGCCGACGCTCATGGGAGCCTCCGCAGGAGCGGCATAGGGCTGCTGATAGCCCTGACCGTAAGGCTGCTGATACGGTTGGTACTGAGGCTGCTGATAAACGCCTGCATTATTTACAGCCTGCTCGGGCTGAACGCTCTGGAGTGCCACATACTGTGTTCCGCAGCGTGAGCAGATATTAGCGTCGTCCTCCATTATATTTCCGCAGTTGCTACAGGTTTTTGACATTTTTTTGACCTTTCCTTTCACGATTGATGGTGTAATTACTAATCTATACTATCACAAAAGACGCTTCCTGTCAAGTGCCGCAGGCGACTCCCGATACGCTCCCTATAAAGCGGGAGCCTTGACGCTTAAAATCTTTTGCTCACAGCATAAAACTGCGTTCCGGCGAACCGAAACGCAGCAGCTTTTATTCAGTTATCCCGCCTGGAGCTTCCGCTTCAGGAGGAGGCTCGGGAGTTACCTCAGGCTGAATATTCACCTCGGGTACATCTTCGGTCTTATCCTCATCGGTCAGCACCACCTCAGCAATGGAGTCTGCATCGGATCCGTCCCAGATGACCGGCTTTTTCATCAGCCTCTCGAACTCCTCGCCGTCTATCTTCTCATGCTTCAGCAGATATTTTGCCAGCAAATGGAGCTGATCCTTGTGGCTTTCCAGAATATCCTTTGCCTTTTCGTAGCTTGTTTCGATAAGCTCACGAATCTCAGCGTCTATCTCTGCGGCGATATTCTCGGAGTAATTCCGACCCTGCGAGTAGTCACGTCCGAGGAACACCTCGGCGTCGTCATGTCCGTACACCACGGGACCCAGCTTCTCGCTGAAGCCGTACTTGGTGACCATGCTTCTTGCAATTCTGGTAGCTCTCTCGATATCGTTGGAAGCGCCTGTAGAAATATCGTCCAGTATTATCTTCTCGGCAACACGTCCGCCCAGCAGAGTGATGATATTTTCCTCCATCTGGGTCTTGCTGATAAAGCTCCTGTCGTTTTCGGGCAGGGACATGGTGTAGCCTCCCGCCATACCTCTGGGAATGATGGAGACCTGATGCACCTTATCCTGAGAAGGGCAGTAGTAGGTGCATATCGCATGACCTGCCTCGTGATAAGCGGTGAGCCGTTTTTCCTTGTCGGAAACCACCTTGGACTTCTTTTCAGGTCCTGCGACCACCTTGATGGTAGCCTCCTCGATATCCTGCTCTATGATAGCCCTGCGGTCAGCCCTTGCCGCCAGCAGCGCAGCCTCGTTCACAAGGTTCTCAAGGTCAGCGCCCGTAAAGCCCGCAGTAGTTTTTGCAATCGTAGAAAGATTAACGTCAGGCGCAAGCCTCTTGTTGCGGGTATGCACCTTCAGTATCTCCTCACGCCCCTTGATATCGGGGTAGTTGACGACTATCTGTCTGTCAAAGCGTCCCGGTCTCAGCAGCGCAGGGTCAAGAATATCACGTCTGTTTGTAGCCGCAATAATGATGATGCCCTGATTTTCCGAGAAACCGTCCATCTCAACCAGCAGCTGGTTCAGCGTCTGCTCGCGCTCGTCGTGACCGCCGCCAAGACCTGCGCCTCTCTGACGGCCGACGGCGTCTATCTCGTCTATGAAAATAATGGAAGGAGTATGCTTTTTCGCCTGATCGAACAGGTCTCTCACACGGCTTGCGCCCACGCCCACGAACATCTCAACGAAGTCGGAGCCGCTTATGGAGAAGAAGGGAACGTTAGCCTCGCCTGCCACCGCCTTTGCCAGCAGCGTCTTACCGGTACCGGGAGGTCCCATCAGCAGCACGCCCTTAGGAACGCGTGCGCCTATCTCCTGATACTTGCGGGGATTTTTCAGAAAGTCCACTATCTCGGTAAGCTCTTCCTTTTCCTCGTCAGCCCCCGCCACGTCGGTGAACATCACCTTCTTGCCGTTTGCAGGCTGATTGCGTGTATTTGCACGGGAGAACTGGTTCATCTTTCCGCCGCCCGTAGTCTGCCGCATAACGATGAAGGTAAAGCCTATCATCAGCGCAATAAGCAGCAGATAAGGCAAAAAGCTTGTGAGGAAGGAGTTGTCTGAGATAGCGATATAGTCTTCCTTCAGCGGATCGTTCGGATATTTTGCGTTATACAGGTCACGGTAGCTGTTGCCGTCGAAATTGCCGTAAATATCGCTGATAAACAGGCTGATATAGGGGATATAGTAAACCTTTACGGTCTCGCTGCCTCTCAGCGTGTATCTCAGCTCGCCGGAATTAAGGTCGAGAGTATAGCCCGAGACCTCCAATTTATCGAAATGCTCCATCACCGAGGAGTAGGACTCGGTCTCGGCTCTGGGCGTAACTGAGTTCAGTATTGTGATAAGCCCAATCACCAGAAAAACGATGATAAGGATATATATAAGAGTACCTCTTGATTTCTTCATACAACGCCGCCTTTCTTTTCACACATTTATATATAAAATGAAAATACTGCAATTTTACAAAGCATGAAATCATTATAGCACAACACATTAAAAAAAGCAAATCCCAAAATGAAAATTA
>JAFLUH010000036.1:0-17194 GCA_022508895.1 Oscillospiraceae bacterium | reverse complement strand
ATGAAATCATTATAGCACAACACATTAAAAAAAGCAAATCCCAAAATGAAAATTAGATGATTTTTTTCCGATAGTTCTAAGGAATAACAATAGCAGCTTCAGGAGCTCCGAAGGGAAGGGGAGGCTTGGAGGGGAAACCGTCAGGTTTCCCTCTCCAAATCCAAATCATATAAAATCAATAAATCACGCTTTGCGGGATTTATTGATTTTCGGGCGGCTTGGCAAAAAATCTGACCGCAGGGAAGAGTTTTTGCCAAGCCGTTTAGGTGATTTTTTTCCGATAGTTCTGGGGAATGACCTGAACCTCCGCCACTCCCTTCCTCACCACGGCGAATTTATTTTTCTCAATATTGATTTTGCCCGTTCCGCTCTTAATTATTTCCGAAAAACCCGTAATTCTCAGCGAAGTAGGCTCCACGTCCTTTTCCCTCAGCATAAGAGAGATAACTCGGTGCAAAATCGGCTCGGGCAGTGAGTGGAGCTTTTCGCACAGATACACCCCGTCCCCCGCTTTTGCTTCTGCGATCGCATTTTCCGCCATCTCCTCCAGAAACCTGCTGTCCTCGCCCAGCGCAAAGGTCATTCTCCCCACGCCCTCATGCAGCGAGGGATTTATCTCCAAGAGCCTCGGCATAAGCTCCAGCCGTATTTTATTTCTCGTATAAGCGGTGGAAGCGTTGGTGCTGTCGGTAACGTATCTCAGCCCGTTCTCCCCGCAGTATTCCTCTATCTCCTCCCGTGTGCAGAGCAAAAGCGGTCTTATCAGGTAGTCCCTAACGGGCGGTATCCCGCAAAGCCCCTTCAGCCCCGTACCTCTCAGCAGATTGAGCAAAACCGTCTCGGTGTTGTCGCAGGCGTTGTGCGCCGTAGCCACCTTGGAGCCAAGCTCACGGGAAATTTCTGCAAACGCCTCATACCGCAGCTCCCTCGCTCTTTCCTCGGTGCTTTGGTGCTTTGCCACGCTGCCGGTCACGTCCACCGAAAATACCCTCAGCGGGACGTCAAGCTCCCGACACAGGCTCCTTACATAAGCCTCGTCCCCGTCGCTCTCCTCACCCCGCAGGTTGTGGTTCACATGGCAGGCGGAAAGCTCAAAGCCAAGCTCCTTTTCCAGCATTTTCAGCGAGTGCAGCAGCGCAACGCTGTCCGCCCCGCCGCTTACCGCCACGGTAACGCTTTTGCAGCCCGTAAGCATATCATACTGCCGTATCGCAGCCAGCACTTTATCCCTGACGCTGTTATTGTCCATGAGCAAAATCCACTCCAGTAAAGCGGGTGAACTGTCCGTCCCAGTTCATAGGCACGGTTCCCGTTTCCCCGTGGCGGTTTTTCGCCACTATACACTCGCAGGCGTTGGGGTACTGCGCTTCCTTGTTATAATATCCGTCACGGTACAAAAACATGACGATATCGGCGTCCTGCTCGATGGAACCCGAATCACGCAGATCCGACAGCATAGGCCGCTTATCCACACGCTGTTCGGGACCTCGGGAAAGCTGGGACAGCGCAATAACGGGAACGTTAAGCTCCTTCGCCATTATCTTGAGGTTGCGTGTTATCTCGGAAATTTCCAGAACACGGTTGCCGTCTCTTCTTCCGGTGGACATAAGCTGCAAATAATCTATCACCACCAGCCCGAGATTTTTCATTCTCCTGAGCTTCGCCTTCATAGCGCCCACTGAAATGCTTGCGGTATCGTCGATATATATCTCCACCTGTGAAAGCACGTCCACCGCCTGTCCGATATCCATCCACTGCTTGTCGTTTATGGTTCCCGTCCGCATCTGATCCGAGGAGATCCTCGCCTCGCTCTGCAAAATGCGTGCCGCTATCTGCTCCTTGGACATTTCCAGCGAGAAAATGCAGATAGTCTTGTTGGGATACTTTTTCCCCACGTTTGCGGCGATATTTGTGGCAAAGGAGGTCTTTCCCATACCCGGACGGGCGGCTATCAGTATAAGGTCTGACGGATTGAGCCCGAAAATAATGTTGTCCAGATTTTTGTATGAGGTACTGAGCCCGCTTCCCTTAAAGGACTCGGGATTTTCCGACAGCTCCGTCAGCACGTCCAGCTGCTGCGTCACCAGCGTTTTGAGGTGCGTAAGCCCCTCCACGTCCCTGCCGTCACGGATATCGAATACCTTTTTTTCCGCAAAATCCAGCAGTGCGGAGGTCTCCTCCGTCCCTGCCGAGGCAAGCTCGAATATCTCTTGGGACACCGTCATCAGCTGTCTGACCATGTATTTGTCGCTGATTATGGAAATGTAGCTTTCTATGCTGGAGGGGCTGATAGCTGCGTCGGCGAGCTTCAGCAGATATGCCTTTGCCTCGTCGCTGCTCTCAAATATCCCCTTTCTCACCGCCGTCTCCATCACGGTGACGATATCTATATCCTCTCCCGATATGCTCATGCCTGAGATCACCGAGAAAAGGTCGCTGTGCAGCTGCACCTTGAAATGTGCTGCGCTGAGCTTTGCCACAACGTCGTGAACGGTGTCGGGATTTACCAGCATGGAGCCCAGCACCGCCTGCTCGGCGTCTAAATTAAACGGAAGATTAAGCTCCGATAGCTCCAAGCCTGCCATGAATATTCTCCTTTATCAAAAAGTTGCCCCGAAGCTACGCTTCAACTTCCTCAACAAGAACGGTAAACTTTGCGGAAACCCCGCTGTACAGCTTCGCCTCCACATTGAACGCCCCAAAGGTCTTGATCTCGCTTTCCAATACCAGCTTCCTCTTATCCACGTCGCAGTTCATCTGCTTTTTCAGCTGTGCCGCAATATCCTTGCCTGTGATTGAGCCGAACAGCCTTCCTCCTGCGCCGCCCTTAGCCTCGATCTTAACGGTCTTGCCCTCTAACTTAGCGGCGATCTCCTTTGCGTTAGCCACCTCAACGTCGATCTTATGCTGAGCCGACGCCTTCTGCCCTTCCAGCAGATTCATATTCTGAGCGGTAGCCTCCACCGCTAATTTCTTGGCGATAAGGCAGTTGCGGGCGTATCCGTCCTTGACTTCCTTTACCTCGCCCTTCTTTCCCGTTCCTTTAACGTCCTCAAGCAGTATGACCTTCATTGTCTTTCTTCCTTTCTTTTGTAAATGTCAGCTTAAATTTTCATAGTAATGATCGATAGCCTCTTTTATCCTGCGCCCCGTATCCTCCATGGAGAAGCCGTGAAGCTGCGCCGCCGCCATGGTCTGGTGACCGCCGCCCCCCAAATACTCCGCCACAAGCTGCACGTTGAGCGCCCCCAGAGAACGTGCGCTGATATATATCTCGTCCCCGCCGCTCCTGTAATAAACGAAGGAGGCGTCCACGTTCTCTATCCCCAGCAGCTCGTCTGCCGCCTGCGGCGCAATAAGCCGCATATCGGGGCTGAAAACGGTGGTGCAGGTGATGGCGCAGCGCTTGTAGATATCCGCCTTGGACACCAGCGCCGCCTTCTCCCGATAGCTTCCGATGGAATTGGCGAACAGCCCCTTTACGTTGACGGTATCCGCCCCTAATTTACGCAGGAACGCCGCCGCCTCGAAGGTCCTTACGCCCGTCTTTATGGTGAAGTTCTTGGTATCCAGCATGATCCCCGCCAGCAGCGCCTCCGCCTGCAAAGCGGTTATCCTCCCCGCTTTGCCGAAGTAGTTCAGCAGCTCCGTCACCATCTCCGAAGCGGAGGAAGCATAGGGCTCGTGGTAAAATATGAGGGAATTGTCGATAAAATTCACCGCCTTGCGATGGTGGTCGATAATGACCACCTGCTTTGCCTTGGCGTGCAGCTCAGTGCTTTCCAGCGTCATGGGATTGTGGGTATCGGTGATTATCAGCAGGGACTCGTCGGTGATATTTTCGATAGCCTGATGAGGCGATATAAATAAGGGATTTTTCGGGTCGTCAGCCGCCTTTATCCTGTTTATCAGCTGCGTACTCAGCGAAGCCACGCTGTCGATAGCCACCTCAGCCCTATGCCCTAAATTCCGTATAGCGCAGGCAAGCCCCACGGCCGAGCCCACGCTGTCCAGATCGCTGAACCGATGTCCCATTATGTAGACACGGTCGGCAGCCTCCACCTGCTGTATAAGCTGATTGGCGATGATACGCGCCTTTATCTTGTTGGCACGCTCTACTCCCTTGGAAACGCCGCCGTAAAATTCAAAGCCGGACACGGTCTTGATAGCCGCCTGATCGCCGCCCCGCCCCTGAGCCATCTCCAGCGCCTGCTTGGCGAAGGTCTCGCTTTCCGAAATATTTTCGGCAGTACGCCCTATACCGATGGACAGGGTAACGCTCATGCGGTCGTTGACCTGTATCTCCCTCGCCTTATCCAGCAGCTTCACCTTGCTGTCTATCAGCTTTGCAACGTGTCTTTCCTCGATGACCGCCCAGAACCTGTCCCGTGACTGCTTTCTCAGGATACCCGTGGTCTCCGCCACGAAATCCTCCAGCAGCTTGTCTATCTGTACCGTCACATGGGCGGTCTCGCTTTCAAGGCTGCTGCTGAACAGGTCCTCGAAGCTGTCTATCATAATGAGCATGACCACGGGGTGGGACAGCTTCTTTTCTATCAGCAGATTGACATGATCCGTAACGTCGTTGATATAGATAAGGAAAATGTTTTTCTCGTCATCTTCTTCGGGCACGTTGGCGTAAATGCGGTAGTACCTGTTATCATGGCTTATCTGCACTCCGTCGCCGCCCATGAGCTTTTCCAGCTGCATATCGGTTATCGTGTCAAAGGAGCCGCCGTACACCGCTTCCTCCGCAAATTTTTCCGAAAAGCTCTTGTTGAACCAGACGATATTGCGTGCCTTGTCTATTATGACCACGCTCATAGGCAGGCTGTACAGGGACAGCTTGTTTTCGGTGGCTATCTCCTCTCTGATGAGGGCGGAGTACTGGAAATTGCGCCGTGTGACCTGTATCAGCTTACCGACGGCAAAGCCCGACAGCAGCACGATAAAGGGCGCAATGAGCCAGAACATATCGGAGGAATACAAAAATATCATCACCGACATGAGCAGCAGAAGTGTGATCAGCGCTATTACGGAAATGATCAGACCTCCGTCACGGAAATAATTCTTCATCGCAAACGACCTTTCGATTTTGGCAGATAAATGCTATATCTCCATAATGATTGGCAAAATCATGGGACTTCTCTTGGTTTTCTGATAAATAAAGCTGCCGAGCGCGTCCCTGAGAGCGGGCTTCATTCCGCCCCACTCACGGACGTTCCTTGCGCATTGCTCCTCGAGGGTCTTTTTGGCAATGCTCCGTGCCTCGTCCATCAGCTTCTCGGACTCACGCACATACACAAATCCCCTTGAAACGATATCTATCCCCGAAACGATAGTCCCGTCGGACTTTCTCACGGTAGCCGCAACTATGATAAGCCCGTCCTCCGCCAGATGCTTTCTGTCTCTCAGCACCACCGAGCCCACGTCTCCCACGCCAAGCCCGTCCACCAGCACTCTCCCTGCGGGCACGGTGCCTGAAATCTTCATGCTTACGTTATTTGTCTCCAGCACCTGCCCGATATCGGCGATAAAAATGTTCTCCTCGGGAATGCCCATCTGCCGTGCAAGGAAAGCGTGCTTTTTAAGGTGCTTGTACTCCCCGTGTATCGGCACGAAGTATTTCGGTCTTGTCAGTGACATCATCATCTTAAGCTCTTCCTGACAGGCGTGCCCCGAAACGTGGACGTCGTACATCTTCTCATAGACCACGTCTGCGCCTAACTTCATCAGATCGTTCACCACATTGCCCACTAACTTTTCATTTCCCGGAATAGGCGTAGCGGAGATTATAATGAGGTCCTCGGGCGTAATGGTCACCTGACGGTGATCGTTGTTAGCCATTCGTGCAAGGGCGGACAACGGCTCCCCCTGACTTCCCGTAGTGACGATGACCAGCTTTTCGGGCGGATAATGCCGTATCTGCTCGATATCTATGAGTATCCCGTCGGGAATACGGATATAGTTCAGCTCGATAGCCTTCTGTATAACGTTCAGCATACTTCTCCCGCTGACCGCCACCTTGCGCTTCTGCAATACTGCGTTGTCCACTATCTGCTGAATGCGGTGGATATTGCTGGAGAACGACGCAACGATTATCCTGCGCCCGTCCGCCTGATTGAAGATATTCTTGAAGCTGTGACCCACGGTGCGCTCGGACATGGTATACCCGGGACGCTCCGCATTGGTGCTCTCGGACAGCAGGGCAAGCACCCCCCTGTTCCCCAGCTCTCCGAATCTCGCTAAATCAATGATACCGCCCTCGATAGGCGTATAGTCTATCTTGAAGTCGCCGGTATGCACCACCACTCCCGCAGGAGTATGGACGGCAATGGCGCAGGCGTCGGGAATGGAGTGATTGACACGGATAAACTCGGCGCTCATGCAGCCCAGCTTCACCGTATCCCCGGGTCTTACGGTAATGAGCTTGGCGGAAGCCAGTATCCCGTGCTCCCTCAGCTTTCCCTCCACAAGTCCCAGCGTCAGCCTCGTGCCGTACACAGGCACGTTCACCTTTTTCAGCAGGTAAGCAAGCCCGCCGATATGGTCCTCATGCCCGTGAGTGAGCACCACGCCCCTCACCCTGTCCTTGTTCTTCTCCAGATAGGTAAAATCGGGAATGACCGAGTCCACTCCCGGCATCTCGTCATCGGGAAACGCCAGTCCGCAGTCTATCACGAAAATATCGTTGGCGCATTCGTAAACGTAAATATTCTTACCTATCTCATTAAGTCCGCCCAGCGCAAATATTTTCAGCGGCGTAGTCCGCATATCTCTTGCTTTTCTCTGCTGGGGCTGATTTCTCTGCTGGGGCTGGTTTCTCTGCTGGGGCTGATTTCTCTTTTCGGGCTGTCTCTGCTCCTGCTTGGGCTTCACATTGCTTTTCTTAACGGTAAACTGCTTTTGCTTGCCGTAGGGATTGGACTGGGTCCTTTGCTGCTCGTCGTTTTTGCTCTTTTTCCCGCTCATTTTACGGTAGAGCTTCTGAGGGGAGCGCTTTTCGGTCGATTTGTCGCTCTGCCCTCTGAAATTGGGGATAAAATTGTTGTTTTTCGGCATTGATGTTCCTTTCATTTGCAGGAAGGGCGGAGCAAGTCCACATTGCTCCGGCTTTGGTTCGGTGAATGGATTAACGAATTTTCCTGCATTTTTGTTGTTTTTTATTTCAGGCATTGCGCCTTAATTACAAAATTGGAAAAAATTCCATAAAAATACTATTATAGTATATAACAATCTCACCCAATTGTCAAGGTAAATGTTCAAACCCGCTCCGAAGCGGCAAAAACCGACCTTATTCCCCCAGTAATTCTCTCACTCTTTTCTCAACGCTGTCGCAAAGCGCCTTAGCGGACTCCTGCGAATAGCTCTCCGCAAACATAAACAGCCCGTCTCCCCGCCGATTGGAGCGCAGCAGCACCCGATTGCCCTCCTCACCGAGGAATATCCCCTCGCCGGTTCCCGTAGTCCCGTCCGCAAGACGGCTGAGTATACGCTGCGGCGGGCATTTTATCCGCAAAAACCTGTTTTCCGTGGCAAGCTCCGGCATCGTCTCCAGAAACCTCCCCAGCGTCATATAAGAGGCGGTGATTATCTCAAGGGCATTCAATGCCAGCACCAGCCCGTCGAACAAAAAGGGCTGAGCGGCAGCCAGCTCACGGGCACGCTTGTCGCTGTTGTCGTTGGTGCAGCGGTAGAACCTGTGAACGCTCCTGCCCGTACCTTTCCCCGCCTCCTCCATCACCGACGGAAATTCCATAGGCACCGCCACATCGAACCCCTTTTTCATCATATCCGCCCCGACGATGGTGACCAGCTTCACAAAGCTTGCCTTCTCCCCTTCGCTGACAAACAGCTCCGCCCGTGTCCCGTCACGGCTGATATTGACGGTAAGGCTCTCCCCCCTGCGGTTGCTTATTTTTTTCAGCGGAGCCTCAGCAGCAGCGGTGATAAGCGGGTTGTTGCAGTTCACGCTCACATTGTACCGACAGGAAAATTCGCTTGCCATCTCCAAAAACCCCGAGTACAGCAGCGAAGCGTTCTTGAAGGACTTTATCTCCCCGAACCCGTCCCATTCGGCACTGCGGTAATCGCCTCTGTTCAGCGCCGCCTCCAGCTTCCTCTCCTGCACCCGTGTAAGCGGCAGTCCCGCCCTGTTCAGCACCGTTATCCTCGCCTTGGAGGAAGCCTCAACGTGCACCAGTCCCTTGGCGTTCATCACCCTGCTGAGGTGTATCAGCGCAGGCAAAGAGGTCACACCGCAGTCGGTAACGCGTCCTCCCGCCCCCGAAAATCCCGCACAGAAACAAGCCTTCAGCACCGCCGCCGCATTTCCGCCTCCGCAGGACACGATGACTCTGTCCCCGAAAGCCGCCTCCGCAGCGCTGCCCAGCGTGGTCATAAAGGCGGGGGTGATCTCCGAGTTGGTCTCCCCCGACACGCCCTTCTCGTCCATCTCTCTGGCAGGCTTTTTCCCGTACTTCAGATCCTGCTTCAGCCGCATACCTGCGGGTATCTGCTTGTTGTCCCACACCTTCACGTCAGGCTCCAGTGCGCCGTCCTCGCCCAGCACGCTGCCTCCGCCCAGCACTGCGTCCTCATACACCGCCGAGCCTCGCTCCATGACCGCATTCTCGCACACGATACCGCCGTTGCACCTGACCCTGTCCGACAGGAAAGCCCCGTCCAGCACCACGCAGCCCATCAGCTTGCAGTTTTTGCCCACGGTAACGTTATCTCCGATAACGCACCCCGCCTCGATGACGGTTCCTGCGCCGATGCTGACGTTTTCCCCGACAAAGCAGGGCTTTTTCAGGCTCACGCCCTGAATTTCGGGCACGCTCCTGTCAAATTCACACTTCACCTTTCCCATAAGCATATCCGCCTGACATCTCTTATAAGAGGCAAAGTCTCCGATATCGCACCAATACCCGCTTTCCTCCAGTGCAGCCAGCTTCATGCCCTTTTCCATCATCAGCGGAAACACGTCTCTCGAGAAATCGAACTCCGTATCCTCGGGAACAAGCTCCAGAACTCTCTTTGACAGCACATAAACCCCCGTATTGACGAAGTCGCTGACCGCCCCGCTGAAGGACGGCTTCTCGGAAAATCCCACCACAAAGCCCTCCTTCGCAATGACACAGCCGTACTCTCTCGGGTCGGCGACACGCTTGGTGATTATAGTGGCGTCCGCCCCCATTTTTTTGTGGTAAGCCAGCGCAGCGGTGAGATTGAAGTCGCACATGGCGTCCCCGCTGATTATCAGAAAGTCCCCGTCAAAGTCCTCGGTGACCGCCTTTTTCACGCACCCCGCCGTACCCAGCGGCGTTTTTTCATAGGAAAATTCAAGGCTTATCCCCTTGTACTCCCCGCCGAAATGCTTTTCTATCTGTCCGCCTAAATACCGCAGGGTAAACACTGCGTCCGTGCACCCATGCTTTGCCAGCAGGTCAAGTATATACTCGCTGACGGGTCTTCCGCAGAGCTTCACCATAGGCTTGGGAACGGTACAGGTCACAGGACGCAGACGGCTGCCTTCGCCGCCTGCCATAATAACAGCTTTCATAAAAATTCCTCCTTTGTAATATTGTTATTATTTCAGCGCAGGCGCTTCATATTCAGATTGAACCAAACGACCGCTCAAAGCATATCATGTAATACCGTTTTTAGAGAAAGGAATGATGATATGGAAACATGGCTTTTAACGGTAAACAGCTACACCGAAGCGATGAACGGAAGAAGATTTCTGCAAGACCTGAACATAAAAAGCGACGTGCAAAAGGTAAGCGGAGGCAGCGGCGGCTGCGCCTACGCAATAAGAACAAAGCACGACCCCCACAAAACCACCCGACTGCTCAGCACCGTCGGGATAAACGTAAAGACTGTCACAAAAAGCAGGAGCGACAGGCGTAAATAATGGTATATCTTGACAACGCCGCCACCACCTATCCGAAGCCGCCTTCGGTGATCGGCAGAAGCTCCTACGCAATGGTGAATTACGGCGCAAACCCGGGCAGAGCAGGGCACAGGCTGTCCATGGAAACAGCCGGGGCGGTTTTCCGTGCAAGACAGCAATGCGCCGACTTTTTCGGCGCCAAAACGGAAAACGTCTGCTTCATGCTCAACTGCACCGCCGCCCTGAACACCGCCATAAAAGGCATACTCACCCCAAACTCTCACATAATAACAAGCGATTTGGAGCACAATGCGGTGCTGCGCCCGCTCCACGCCGTTTCAAAGCACAGCGGCATAACCTATTCCGTGGCAAAGGTCAGCGAGAAAGACGAAGAAACGGTGCAGAACTTCAGGCGCCTGATAAAGCGCAGCACAAAAGCGATAGTCTGCACCGCCGCCAGCAACGTCACCGGAAAAATACTCCCCTACAAGCAGATCGCCAAGCTCTGCAATGAGCATAACCTATGCTTTATCTTAGACGCCGCCCAAGGCGCAGGAGCGCTGCCCATAAGCCTCTCTGACGGCATAAACATCATCTGCGCCGCAGGGCACAAGGGCTTGTACGGTCCCATGGGAACGGGGCTGATGATAACCGACAACAAATTCCGCCTGCAAACCCTCATAGAAGGCGGAACGGGCAGCGCCTCCTCCGACCCCGAGCAGCCCGAGTTCCTCCCCGACCGCTTCGAGAGCGGCACCATAAACACCTCGGGAGCAATAGCCTTGGGCAGCGGCGTCGCCTTCGTAAAAGACAAGGGAATATCCACGATTTACGAGCACGAATGGCAGCTCTGCCACTACGCCCACACCCACCTGCGCCAAAACGAAAGCGTTATCCTGTACGGCGACTTTGACAGGCAAAACGCCCCCTTATTTTCCTTCAACATAAAAGGCTTGACTTCGGAGCAAGCCGCCTCAAAGCTCAGCGACCTTGGCTTTTACCTCAGAGGCGGTCTCCACTGCGCCTATCTCGCCCACAGAAAGTTAGGCACCCTGAACACAGGCACCGTCCGCTTCGCACCCTCGGTATTCACCACGAAAGCCGAGGTGAACGCTTTCCTTCGTGCAGTAAACAGGATAACGGGCTGAAATGACAATGCGTTTCCGTAATTTTGCGGGAACGCATTTTTTTATTGCAAAAACTGCAAATTTATGGTAGAATAATAAACGTAAGCAAAAAATGTCATATTATATAAGGAGCAACTATGTCAAAAGATTACAACACCTACGAAAGCCCCCTCTGCACCCGCTATGCCAGCGAGGAAATGCAGTACGTCTTTTCCCAGCAGAAAAAGTTCAGCACCTTCCGCCGCCTTTGGGTAGCCCTTGCCAGAGCGGAAATGGAGCTGGGACTGAACATCACCCCCCAGCAGGTAGCCCAGCTTGAAGCCAACATCGACAACATCGACTTCGCCGTTGCAGAGGCAAGAGAAAAGGAAGTCCGCCACGACGTAATGTCCCACGTCTACGCCTACGGACAAGTTTGCCCCGACGCCGCAGGCATAATCCACTTAGGAGCCACCTCCTGCTATGTAGGCGACAACACAGACATCATAATAATGCGCGACGCAATGCAGATAATACACAGAAAGCTGATAAACGTCCTTGCAAACCTTGCCGCCTTTGCAAAGAAGTACAGATCCCTCCCCTGCCTTGCCTACACCCACCTGCAGCCCGCCCAGCTCACCACCGTGGGCAAGCGTGCCACCTTGTGGATGAACGAGCTGCTGATGGACTTGGAGGACTTGGAATACCGCATGAGCAGCCTGAAGCTTCTGGGTCAGAAGGGAACAACAGGCACACAGGCGAGCTTCGTAGAGCTTTTCCACGGCGACGACGAAAAAATAGATTTGCTTGAACAGAAAATAGCCAAGGAGATGGGCTTCGAGAAATGCGTCCCCGTCAGCGGACAGACCTACTCCCGAAAGGTGGATACCGCCGTGGTGAACGTCCTTGCGGGAATAGCCGCAAGCTGCTCCAAGTTCAGCAACGACCTGCGCATCTTAGCCAGCTTCAAGGAGATGGAGGAGCCCTTCGAGAAGCACCAGATAGGCTCCTCCGCAATGCCCTACAAGCGCAACCCCATGCGCTCCGAGCGCATAACCTCCCTTTCGAGATACATCATGATAGACGCCCTCAACCCCGCCTTCACCAGCGCCACCCAGTGGTTCGAGCGCACCCTCGACGACAGCGCCAACAAGCGCATAGCCGTAGCGGAAGCCTTCTTAGCTGCCGACGCCATACTGAACATCATGCTCAACGTCACCGACGGCTTGGTGGTATACGAAAAGTCCGTCACCGCAAGGGTGATGAAGGAGCTGCCCTTCATGGCGACGGAAAACATAATGATGAGAGCGGTGGAAAAGGGCGGAGACAGACAAGTGCTCCACGAAAAGCTCCGTGAGCACAGCATGGCTGCCGCAAGGGTGGTCAAGGAAGAGGGCGGCGAAAACGACCTTGTGGAGCGCATAGCAGCCGACCCCGCCTTCATGATAACAGCAGAGGAGATAAAGGCGGTGCTGAAGCCCGAAAACTACATCGGACGCTGCCCGCAGCAGGTGGACAGCTTTTTGAAGGAATGCGTCGACCCGATTTTGGATAAAAACAAAGAGTTTTTAGGCGAAAAGGCGGAGCTTTCGGTGTGATTTTGCCAAAAAATGCATAAAACTTCTTGACTTATTGCCGATTATCCACTATAATAGATAAGGTTATTTTTTGCCGAGGGTAACTTCGGCAGTGTAGTTTAAAAGGAACGGAGTGAAAATTCAATTGAAAAGAGGAAGCAAGCCCGTTTTCTTTGTAGTGTTCATTCTTATCGCCGTGTTTGCCGTGCTTGCCACGGTAGGCGTACACACCTATTACGGTGACGTCACCACTACATGGATACGCGGATTGGCAGATATCCGCTGGGGCATTGACATAAGAGGCGGCGTTGACGTAACATTTGCGCCTCCCGAGGGCTACGACGCCACAAAGGTGGAAATGGACGCAGCAAGATCGGTCATTGAGACCCGTCTGCTGAACAACAACATCACCGACTACGATCTGTATATCGACTACAACGCCGACCAGATAATCGTGCGTTTCCCATGGCAGTCCGACGACACCGACTTTGACCCCGAGCAGGCGGTGAAGGAGCTGGGCGAGACCGCTCTGCTGACCTTCCGTGAGGGTGCGCCCTCCGAAATAGGCGAGGACGAGACCTACGAGGATCTCCCCCTGGTGCTCAGCGGCTCCGACGTGGAAAGAGCCACTCCCTTCTACAACACTGAGAGCGGCAAGTACGCAATACAGCTTGTGCTTAAAGAAAGCGGCAAGGAGGCATTCTCCGAGGCTACCGAACGTCTCTCCTCCACATCTCCTAAGGGGATAATCTCTATCTGGATGGACGACGAGTGCATTTCCTACCCCTCCGTAAGCTCCCACATCACCGACGGCACTGCCGAGATCAGCGGCAGCTTTGACGCAGACAGCGCCACTGCCCTTGCCAACAAGATAAACGGCGGCGCATTGCCCTTCAAGCTGATAACCGCCAACTTCAGCACCATCAGCCCCACCTTGGGCGAAGGAGCAAGAGACGCAATGGCGATAGCGGGTCTTATCGGCTTTGCCTTCATCTGCGTATTCATGATAGTGAGATACCGTCTCCCCGGCTTTATCGCTTCGATAGCTCTGGTAGGACAGGCAGCAGGCACCTTTGCCGCAATAACAGGCTTTTTCGGCGGCGACACCGGCAGCTTCACCCTGACTATCCCCGGTATCGCAGGTCTGATACTTGCGCTGGGCATGGGCGTTGACGCAAACGTTATCACCGCCGAGAGAATAAAGGAGGAGATATACGCCGGAAAATCCGTTGACGGCGCCATTTACACCGGCTACAAGCGCGCCTTCTCCGCCATCTTCGACGGCAACATCACCATGATAATCGTGGCGATAATCCTGATGGGCGCCTTCGGCACCACCGACAGCATCGCCGCCATAATCCTCTCCCCCATCTTCACATGGTTCGGAGCTTCCACCGAGGGCACGATATTCTCCTTCGGCTACACTCTGGCAGTGGGCGTAGTGCTCAACTTCCTGTTCGGCATACTCTTCTCGAGACTCATGACCTCCTCTCTGGCACGGTTCAAGCCGTTCAGAAAGCCATTCTTATACGGAGGTGTCAGCCATGAAAAGTAAAAAGATACTGGACATCTACGGAAAGAGAAAGATATTCTTCATAATTCCCGCCGTTATTGCGGCAGCGGCGCTGATAGTCGCAATTATTCTGGGACTTGAGGTAGACATCGAGTTCAAGGGCGGTACGCTGATGACCTACAGCTACACAGGCAGCCTTGACACTGCCGCTCTGAAATCCGCCGCCGAAAGCTACGGCTACGGCACGGTAAACGTCACCACCGGTTCCGCGCTTAACTCCTCCACCGAAAACGTCACCCTGTCCTTCGCATCCAACGAGGGACTTACCGCCGACGTGCTCAGCGACATTTCCGCAGACGTTATGGAGCGGTTCAGCGCCAACGATCTGACCCTTCTCAACAGTCAGGACGTAAACCCCTCCTCAGGCTTGAAGTTCTTCATCAAGTGCCTTGTGGCGGTGCTGTTCTCCTTCATTCTGCTGGTCATCTACATCGCTTTCCGCTTCAAGAAGATAGGCGGCCTTTCTGCAGGCGTATTTGCGCTGGTAGCCCTTATGCACGACGTTATAATAGTGTTTGCCTCCTTCATCTTCTTCCGCCTTCCCATCGACGCAAACTTCATGGCGGTCATCTTGACAATTTTAGGTTATTCCATCAACAACACCATCGTAACCTACGACCGTATCCGTGAGAACAGAACGCTGTACGGCAAGCGCATGGGCTTGGTGGAGCTGATGAACACCAGCGTGACCCAGACCATGTCCCGTTCCATCAACACCACGATTACCACCGCCTTTGCCGCTCTTGCGATATGCGTGGTAGCGTGGATATGCGGCGTAGAGTCAATAATCAGCTTCGCATTCCCGCTGTTTATCGGACTTGTTGCGGGCTTCTACTCCTCTGTGTTCATGTCAGGCTCCATGTGGGTAATGTGGCAGCTTCACAAGGGAAAGACTGCGCCTGAGCAGAAAAAGAAAAAATAAGATTATCAGAGCCTGACCATGCGGTCGGGTTCTGTGTTTTTAGAAGCACCATTTTGACGATTGTAAAAATTTTGAAAGCGGAGGATTAAGGTATGGCAGAAAATTCTGAGCAGAGGTTAAAGGAGCTTCTCACAAACGTTTCAGATTCCTATGACGATTTTGTTAATGGTGAGCTTTTATTTGCAAAAAAGCACAACTATGTTGACAAGATTATTGATTTTATCGAAAATACTCCAAATGTTACCACGTCACAGGTGATTGAAAAGGGAGCTGAGCTTTCTGGTATCAAGCCAGTTTATACAGGAGAATGAAATCTTAACACATTCATACGATGAAAGGGGGGACGACCATGAACATCGGCATATCCACCGCCTGTTTCTACCCCATGGAAACTGAAAAAGCCCTGTCCGCACTGGCGGAAAACGGCGTAAAAACCGTCGAGATATTCTTCAACGCCGACTGCGAGCTTTACGGCGATATTTACGGGGAAATAAAAAACATTGTCAAAGAAAACGCCATGACCGTCCTCTCGGTGCACCCCTACACCAGCGCCGTCGAAACCATGACCCTTTTCGGCGACTACCCCCGCCGCCTCACCGCAATACTGGACGTATACGACCGCTACTTCGAGATAATGAACGACCTGGGAGCAAAGATATTTGTCCTCCACGGAGCCTTGAAAAGCGCAAATTTCCTGAAACAGCCGGACGGTGAAAAGCTGTATCTGGAGCGCTACTCCATGCTCCACGAATTAGGAAAAAAGCGTGGAGTGACGGTAGCGCAGGAGAACGTCAGCTACTGCAAAAGCGGCGACCCCGACTTTCTTCGCCGTATGCACGACCAATTAGGCGAAGAATGCGCCTTCGTGCTGGACGTAAAGCAGGTCATACGCAGCGGTCTTGACGTGTTCGAGGTAATGGACATAATGGCTGACCGCCTTGTCCACTGCCACCTCAGCGACCATACCCCCGACCGTGACTGTATCCCCGTAGGGAAAGGCGAACTGGACTTCGGCAGATTTGCGGAAAAGCTGAAAGCCCGCAATTACGGCGGCGGTATTATCTTAGAGCTGTACAGCAACGGCTTTTCGAGCCTGTCCCAGCTCAAAGAGAGCGCAGAGTATATGAAAGGATATTTTTGAAAAACCCTTGCAAAATCCGCCGAAAAATGGTATACTTTATAAAGATTATACCGAACGTATACTATATAAATAATAGAAAGAGGAACCGCTATGAGATGCCCGGAATGTGGCTTTGACGACAGCAAGGTCATCGACTCACGCCCCACCGAAAACAAAATACGCCGCCGCAGGGAGTGCCTGAAATGCAAATGCCGTTTCACCACCTACGAGATAATCGAGGATATTCCGCTGATGGTGATAAAAAAGGACGGCTCCATCGAGCCCTTTGACCGCCGGAAGCTGATAGACCGCCTTCTCCGTGCCACCATAAAGCGCCCGGTAAAGCTGGAAACGGTGGAGAACATGGTGGACGACATTGCAAACGAGCTGAAAAACGCACTCCAGCGAGAGGTGTCCAGCGACAAGATAGGCGAGATGGTACTGCACAAGCTGAAGGCTGTGGACCATGTGGCGTACATTCGCTTTGCCTCGGTATACCGTGAATTTACCGATATAGACAGCTTTATGAAGATAATCACGGAGCTGTCTGAGGAGGAAAAGTAACAGCTTTTGACTCCCTTTGTTAAATTTCTACAAAAACAGCGAAAAAAACATTCGCTGTTTTTCTGTTTATTTTGCATTATAACTATTGACAATGGGAAATCTAAGTGATATAATAATCAAGCACTCTCGCAAAAAGCGGAGTACAAGCCCATCTGAGAGCCTTGCGGACCTTGCACAAACTTTTTCAAAAAAAGTTTAAAAAAGGTATTGACAAAGGTCGCAAGATGTGGTAAAATAATTAAGCTGTCCTCGAGAGGGGAGAGCTGCTCCTTGAAAATTGAACAGTAAAGAATTTAGTAACCTGAAATTCATTTTAATTTCGGACGGACATAACTAAATTAAGTTAGTGTTCGACGAGCCAAAGATTAAATCGCTGGAAACAGCGTTTTAATACAAACTTTAAAGAGTTTGATCCTGGCTCAGGACGAACGCTGGCG
>JAFLUH010000035.1 GCA_022508895.1 Oscillospiraceae bacterium | reverse complement strand
CCGCAGTCTTTTTATGTGTTCTTTACTTATGCTCTTTAAGATATACTTTCACTTTTCCTTTTTTATTTGCATACATATTTTCATCTGCCTTCTCTATCCATTCTTCAAGTTTGGAATCCTGAGAGACCTTCTGGCAGTAGATTCCCAAGCTCATTCCGATAAGATAAGGCTTGCTGCTGTTATTATTGTAATGATCAAGATATTCCTGTATTCGTGTAGGATAGCTTTTCAGCTTTTCCTCATCAAAATTGCCGGTACCGAACATGATAAATTCGTCTCCGCCAATCCTTGCGCACGCCTCGTCCTCGGTAAATGAGTTTTGCAGTGCCTTGGCGATTATCCTTATTGCATTGTCGCCCTCTGCGTGACCGAAATTGTCGTTGATCATTTTTAGGCAGTCAAGGTCACCCATTATAATTAGGAAGTCCTTCGATTCTTCCTTGGCGCGATCAAACACATGGTGCACTTTGTTCTCATAACCGTTGCGGTTGTATACACCTGTAAGAGAATCCATCTCAGACATTCTTTCCAGCCTTTTCAGCGCCCACTCAAGGTGCTGTTTTGAGCTGAGATACTCAAGAGTGTTGGACAAATATTTTATCCAGTTTCTGAATATAGCATCAGGAGTTATTGTTTCTCCCTGGCATGAGCATACCGAATACCCAAAGGTCTTATTCTGAAAGTTGAGTGGGAGTATGAAGTAGGTTTCCGGTGAAAGGGAATTATAAAATAAAGGCGGGAACATCAGCTCAGAAGGGAAGGAGTAAAAATCCTCCATTTTTTCATTTAAATCAAAGAAAAATTTGGTGTTGACAGTTTCTGAATATATAGGCATCGGCTTACTTGCGGCACTGTTACGATCCTGAAGTATATCCCAGTTATCATTTAAGAATATGTGCAGGGTTTTTATATCGTTCAGCAAAAAAATATATTGAGCCAAACGTGCAAACAGGTCATCAACGTCCTTACTTTCCTGAAGATGCTCGGACATATATATGGAGTTGACGAAATACTGACCAAGCTCCTTTGACTTAAATACAACGTCAATATCCGCTGCTCTGTCTTGTTCATGTGTTTGAGAGATACAGCCACAGCTTTCAGACGGATAAAAGGTGCCGGGTATATAATATGCCTTTTCCACAGGCTTTCCGTCTAAAACATTTATTATCAGCTCAACAGCTTCTGTTCCTATTTTAGACATGGAAGGCTCCAGTGACGACACCTTGGGACGTGCCACCTTTCCATCCAGTATCCTGTCAAATCCGGTTACGGCAATATCCTCAGGAACTCTTATACCACGCTCCTTCAATGCTTCGCAGGTCGCTATTGCCATAGTGTCGTTAGCACATACCACAGCCTGCGGCAGCTCGAGCCCACAGGTCAGTATATGCTCAACAAACTCTACAGGGGCAACTCTCCAGAAGTCGCCATATGTGTATCTTTCTTCTTCAATTTCAATGCCGTTTTCTTTCAGGGCATCTTTATAGCCCTGAAGTCTAAGCTCTGAAAGGTTGAGTCCGGGATAACCGGTAATGCAGTTTATTTTTGTAAATCCGTGATGATGTATAAGGTGGTTTGTTATCAGCTTAAACGATGAATAGTCATCTGAACAGACACTGTAAAATTCATCGCTCTCTCTGTCGATATATACAACAGGCTTGCCGGTAAGCTTGAGATTTTTCGATATCTCATCAAGAATACCGGGAGCTTCCAAAGCATTGGGAACAACGATAAATCCGTCAAAAAGCGTATAGTTTATCAGTGAAAAAATATGACTTTCACCTATTTCGTTGAGAGGTGAATCCTGCCTATGGGAAAAAAAGGAAGCGAATACAGCGACGTTATAGCCGGCTTCAGCCGCTCTTTTTTTGATCCCGTCAATCAGCATTGTCTGGTATACTTCACATATCTCTGAAAGAATGACAGCAATACAATGTCGTTTGTTTTCCATAATACAACCTCTGACAAAATGTTTAAATCGTTATATTCTCAATGTAGCTGTGATTGATTTATGAGTTTATGGAAGTACTGTAATGGCAGCTGCAGCAATATTTGTTTCGGAACCGTCTTCGTTCATTGCATAGGTTACGGTCACCGTCTTATCCTTCAATATCTCTCCTCCGAATATGCCGGTGTTTTCATCAATAATTACTTTATAAACCACTCCGTCCAATTCAACTAAAATATAATGTTCTTCTACCGATATAACAGTAACAGTAAGTGATTTATATGTAATGGGAGAGCCTTCGTTACCCTCCGGTGTATCTGATGTTTCCTCCGCACTCTCGGTTGGAGTCGTTTCCTCAGAAGATGCTTCCGTATCATCTGTATCTGTTGTTTCTTGTGATGAATCCTCCGAAGATTCGGAGGCAACCGGTTCATCGGTTTTTTCAGATACGTCCTCCGATATTTCTTCGGGTACTGTTTCGGAGGTCAACTGCACGGTCTGAAGCTGCTCAATAAGCATATCAAGCTCCGAGGGAGACTCTTCGGAGCTGCATCCTGAAACAAGCACCGATGCGGCGACAATAAGAGCGGCAGCTATAGGAAATCGTTTATTCATACAAGCTCCTCTTGAAAATAAATAGAATTAAAAATATTTATTTTATTATAGCACTTTTTTTGAAAAAAATCAATATTTATTACAAAGCTTTCAACAATAGAAACAAATTAAACGCCGACTTTTTATCATCGGCGTATATTTTTTTCATCTTTTTGTCAATCAGATACACTTTCTTTGCTTCTAACCAAAATATATGTCATAATTATAATACATATTGAGCAGAGCGGATCGACAGACGACCACACAGGAGTAAAGGGAGCCGGTGAATAGGATTCCAGCGCCATGCCCGATGCCGTCATTAAGCCTTTACAGATAACTCCGCTCAGCAACGCTGCGGGTATCCTTGAAAGAATAAATTTTTTAAGTGGGATCAATCCTCCTGAAAGTGCTGCCGTCTGCATTATTATGCATAAGCCCCCGAATGAGGTTATCCCTGCAAAAAAGGGAAGCAAGTCGTAATTGTTTCCTTGAAAAAGTGAAAGATTGGATATTTCAAATGAAGCCGCGAATATTTTTTCTATACCCAATTCTTTCATAATGTCCATCAATCCTATGCAGTCTATAAGCTCAAGCAAAATATTGAACGCCAAGATAGTACCGCAAATAACTCCAAGGGCTTTTACGGTTTTTTCAATACTGCTTGTAACGATTTCAAGAGATATTTTTACACTTGAAGGCTTTATCTCATCAATGTTTGATTTTTTTGAAAATAAGTTTATTACTACAGCTATTATCAGGCACGCTGCCGCATTGGAGATATATACCACAAGCCCAACGCTTGTGCTTCCGAATACGGAAAGCCCGACTATCTGTATTATAAATGCCGGGCTGCCGCAGTAGCAGTAGCACAGCATTTTCTCTGCAATTGCGGTATAATTTTTATTATACGCAGTTAATTCCCTTAACAGCCTGATACCTACAGGATAACCTCCTATAAGACTAAGCAGAAAAACAGAAAACTGCCGCCTGCTGCCCTTAAACCAAAAAGACGAAATTTTATAAAGAGGGAAGAACAGTATATCGGCTATACCGCAGGATATCATTATCTGCGACAGGACCATAAACGCAAAAAGTGAGGGTATTATTACTGAAAGACATACCGTTACAGATTTTTGAGCAGTCTCTATTATCTGCTTTGAATCGGTTATCAGCAGCACACATATCATAGCCGTAAGCAATGCAAATATAGCATATAAAAATCCCTGTTTTTTCAATGTAATGCTCCTTTTTGAATTATATTTTAACTTGTCTCATATAAATTATTATATTGAAAAGGCGGTGAGATAATGAATATTAATGATCTGGCTATAAAGTACGAGGAATTTAAGAAAAGCTGGCAAAAGCATTCTGATATTCAAGTAACAGATGATAAAGAGATAGTGCTTGACGGCTGCCGCAGAGTTGTGGAATACAATGAGAACCATATAAAGCTGGAGCTGCCTTCTATGGGTGTATCTGTCGTAGGAACGGAGCTTAAAATGAAAAATTTCAGTATAGGCGGCGTAGTAATAAATGGGCATATACATTCCATCACATTTATTCCAAAGGAGGAAATATGAAAAAAACAGAATGGGGATATGTAAAATTCAGTCTGATAGGAACGGAATGTGAAGAATTTCTCTCCTATTCGCTGAATAACGATGTAAAAATATATGATGTTGTGAATGAAGAGGGTATAATTTATGCCAAAACCTCTCCGTCTCAGTATTTCCTGTTGGCAAGAATGATAAAAGACTTTCATGTTCGCATTAGGATAACTGAAAAAAAAGGATTCTGGTTCAGAGCATACAGATACAGAAACCGCTATGGTATCATAGTGGGGTTGTTGGCGTATGGACTTGTTTTGCTATTGTGCTCAAGTATAGTGTGGGATATAACGATTACCGGAAATGAACGCATTCCCGACGAATCAATGCTTGAATTTCTGGCAGAAAACGGGATATATCCCGGAGCGTCAAGAAAAGACCTTGACACCACCGTCACAGAGCTCAGTGCATTGCTGCGCTTTGAGGACTTGGCGTGGATAAGCATTGAAAACGAGGGCTCACGGGTCAATGTAAAGCTTAACGAACGCATAGCAAATGCTGAAACCGGACTTTCTGTGAGCACACCCTGCAATATCGTCGCTTTCCGAGGAGGCGTTATAGTAGAGGCAGAGGTTTACCGCGGCACAATGCTGTATGAAATAGGCAGCGGGGTTGCGGAAGGCGACATAATAGTCAGCGGCATAGTAAACGACGGTGCAGGGAATGTAAGCGTTAATCACGCCGACGCAAAAATAATTGCGGAGTACGAGGAAGAGGTGAGCTTTTATCAGTTGTTCAACACAACGGAAAAAGTAAAAACAGGTGAAAAAACTTACAGCGAATATTTAAAGCTTTTTGGCTTCACCTTTCCGCAACAGAATGAACAGTATACCGACGGCTTTATATACACCTCCAACAGCTATGAAGTCAGACTTCTGGGGCTAAAAATGCCATGGACAAGAGTAGTGGTGGAAGGTACAAAAATGAAGGATATAGAGGTAACACGAACCGTGAACGACGTAAAACGCCTTCTTGAACAGGAGTTGGAGATGTATGAGCTGAATTTTCTGAAGAACGTTGAAATAGTTGACCGTAAGGTAGGATATGAACGTGATGAAAACGGAATAAAGCTTGTATGCAAATATACTTTAAGGGGAAATATTGCCTCCCAAAGCGAAATTTTTTACCGTGTGGAATGATATTTTTGGAAAAACGCTTTAAATTTAGGAAAAAATATGTTATAATACTTAAATAATATGAATCAAGCAAATAAGGAATGTTAAAAAACAATATGGCAGAAAAAAGTATTGTAGTAAACGGAATGGATTGCATACATGCCATTTTCGGAAACTATGACGAGAACGTAAATATTATCCAGAAGGAATACAATGTGTCTGTATACAGCCGTGACGGGGATATAAAGGTGAATGGTGCAGAGCCTAACGCAGACGCCGCCTGTGCAGTTATCAGGACGCTTGAAAAAATGTACAATAACGGTGAACCCATAACCGAGCAGAATGTCAGATACGCCATAAGCGCCGTAAACGACGGCACACAACAGCAGTTAGAGGAGCTTTCTTCCGACTGTATTTGCGTCACGTTTACAGGAAAGCCTGTTAAACCAAAAACTCTGGGTCAGAAGAAGTATGTGGATTCTATCAGACATAACACGATAGTTTTCGGTATAGGCCCTGCGGGAACGGGAAAGACATATCTCGCAGTAGCACAAGCGGTCAGAGCCTTCAAGCAGCATGATATACAGCGTATCATTCTTACCCGTCCTGCTGTCGAGGCGGGGGAAAAACTGGGATTTCTGCCAGGCGACCTGCAAAACAAGGTTGACCCGTATCTGCGTCCGCTGTATGACGCACTGTTCGATATGATGGGAGCAGAGGCTTTCCAGCGCAATCAGGAGAGAGGCTACATTGAAGTTGCGCCGTTGGCTTATATGAGAGGACGCACTCTTGACGACAGCTTCATCATACTTGACGAGGCACAGAATACCACTCCCGAGCAGATGAAGATGTTCCTGACCAGACTGGGATTTAACAGTAAGATGGTGATAACGGGAGATGTTACTCAGATAGACCTTACCGATAATAAGAGATCCGGACTTGTTGAAGCGTCAAAGGTGCTTAAAAACATTGAGGGTATAGACCAGGTCAGATTTTCTGACAAAGATGTAGTTCGGCATAAGCTGGTGCAGGATATAGTTAAGGCGTATGAAAAATATGCGGAGCAAAACAGAAAAGGTCGATAATCAAGTCCGCCCATAAACAGTGAGGTCGTTAAAATGCCGAAAGTTAAAATATATTTTTCCAATCGTCAAAAGCAAGTAAAGCTTCCCGAGGGCTTGCGCACAAATATAAGAAAATGCTGTGAAGAAGCGCTTTCAGCAGAGCAAATAGAGGTGGACTCCGAGGTCTCCGTAACAGTTGTGGATAATGCGGAAATAAAAAAACTCAACCGTGAACACCGTGATAAAGACAAAGTTACCGACGTGCTTTCCTTTCCCATGGGCGCTGACGGGGAATATGACATAAATCCCGACACAGGGCGCATCATGCTGGGAGATATCGTGATTTCTGCATCCAAAGCTGAGGATCAAGCTAAGGAATATGGGCATTCGCTTATGAGAGAGCTGTGCTTTTTGACTACCCATTCAATGTTCCATCTTTTAGGCTATGACCATGAGGTGAGCGTCGAGGAAGAAAAGATAATGTTCGATAAACAGAACATGGTGCTGGAAAAGCTGGGAATAACAAGGTAAACGGGGTTTATATGAACAAGCTATTCAACCTGAAAAACAGCTTCAAATGTGCAATTAAAGGTATCGCATTCGTCATAGGTCACGAAAGAAATATGCGGATACACATAACAGTTGCGCTTTATGTGGCTTTTTTTTCGGTTTTTTATAATTTTTCTAAATCTGAGATCGCTGTTTTGGTAATAACCTGCGCACTTGTAATGATATTTGAAGCCATAAATACTTCTATTGAAGTTATAGTGGACAAGGTATCTCCAAAGTACAGTCCGCTTGCAAAAGTTGCAAAGGACGTAGCGGCAGGAGCAGTGCTGCTGTCTGCACTTATGGCTGTAGCAGTGGGCTTTGTGCTGTTTTTTGATATAGAAAGGTTCAAGCTGATACTGCTGTTTTTCAGCGACCTGTCCAATTTACTGATATTCTTGGGATTTTCGGCGATCGCTCTTGTCTTTATAAGCTCGGGAAAAAAGAGAAATATAAAAGGAAAGAAAAAAGATGACTAAATCTGTTTTTGTTGCAATAACTGGGCGCCCTAATGCGGGGAAATCCTCACTGACCAATCTATTGGTCGGGGAAAAGGTGGCTATCGTAAGCGAAAAACCCCAGACCACCAGAATGAAGATAAACGGCATACTCACCAAAGACGAAATGCAGTATGTTTTTATAGACACTCCGGGTATGCATAAGGCTAAAACAAAGTTGTCCGAGGAAATGGTAAAGTCAATAAAAAACAGCATCGAGGATGTAGACGTAGCAGTTTTGATGGTGGACGCAACGAAAAAGCTATCTAAAATTGAAGAAAGCCTCATAGAAAACTTTAAATTACGCAAACTGAACGTTATCCTGTTAATCAATAAGGTCGATCTGATAAAGGACAAGTCGGAGCTTTTGCAAACCATCGAGTCGCTGTCCAAGCAGTATGATTTTGCGGAGGTAATTCCTATAAGCGTAAAAAAACAGATAAATACTGAGCTTATACTGCCTGCAATTGACAAATTTGCAAAGGAATCGCCTCACTTTTTTCCGGACGACTTGCCTACCGATCAGCCTGAAAAAGTGTGGCTGTCCGAGATCGTTCGGGAAAAGATACTGCGCACTATGCATGAGGAGATACCTCATGGGGTGGCAGTTGAGATAGAAAGCCTTGAGGAGACCAAGACCAATAAAGGCAAGGACATTGTGGATATAGGCGTGCTCATTATATGTGAAAAGGCTTCACATAAGGGTATGCTGATTGGCAAACAAGGTGCTATGCTGAAAAAAATAGGCTCCATAGCCCGTCAGGACCTGGAGGACTACTTTGAGTGCAAGGTAAACATGACAATGTGGGTGAAGGTCAACGAAGACTGGCGCAATAAGGAAGCATTCATACTGGAAATCGGTCTGGGAGCAGATAGCTGATATGCTTGTCACGGTGGAAGGGATAGTATTAGGCAGACGTGACATAGGTGAAAACAACTGCTTTCTTGATGTTCTTACAAGCGAGTACGGTGTTATTGAAGTAGTCGCTCACGGTATAAGGAAGCAGGGAAGTAAAAACGCTTCGACAACCGGCTTGTTTTCTTATTCTACATTTTGCCTGAATAAGACTAATCTGCGCTATTCCATAAACAGCACTCAGCCGAAGTACAATTTTTTTGGGCTGTCCGCAGACCTGAAGAAATTCAGCCTTGCGGTATATCTGGCAGACATAGTAAAGTACACCTCCGTAGCAGAACAGCATGAGGGGGATATTTTGCGTTTTTTCGCCATAACGCTTTATGAGATCGAACGGGCAAGTGCGGACTGTACTGTCATAAAGTCGGTTTTTGAGCTGAGGATCATGTCAATGCTGGGATTTATGCCGGATTTAAGGGCGTGCCGCTGCTGCGGTGAATACGCAAGAGATAAAATGTTCTTTTCAGTGGAAGATAATAACCTTTTTTGCGGAGAATGTGAGGAGAAGACAAGAGGTGCTGACGAAGAAGCGATCGAGCTGTCTTCTGTGCTTCTTCATACCATGCGCTATGTTGTGTTTTCAACCCTTGAGAAGGTGTACGGCTTTACGCTGAACGGTATAACAAGGACGCAGTTCAGCGAGTTTGCGGAGAAGTATCTGCTGCGACATCTCGGCAGGAGCTTCAAAACATTGGATTACTACAAAAAAACAGAGGAAAATATTTATGAATAAAGAATACAGAAAGCTGGAGCTGGACAAGGTTCTCAGGCTGCTTTCCGAGGAGGCGCAAAGCGACGAATGTCGTGAGAATTGCTTGAATATTGAGCCTGTCTTTGATATAGAGGGCTGCAGGGAGCTGCTGAAACGAACTGACGATGCGTTTACCTTGTCCAGCAAGTTCGGCACTCCCAGATTCAGCAAGATCAAAAACGTGTGTAAAAGCGCTGACCGTGCAAGAGGAGGCGCTGTACTGTCGCTTCGTGAGCTGCTTGATACAGCAGCGGTTCTGAGGGAAATATCTTCGCTATGCGAGTGGTATTCCCAGTGCTCGGGTGTTGAAAGCAGTCTCAGCGAGTATTTTCAGCTTCTTGTCCCCGACAAATCGCTTGCAGAAGCTATCAGCGACGCTATTATTTCCGAGGAGGAGATATCTGACAGCGCAAGCCCCGAGCTTTCCCGAATACGCAGAGCCATAGCACGTCAAAGCGTAAATATAAGAGAGCAGCTTAACAAACTGATAAAAAGTCAGGAAACAAAAAAATATTTACAGGAATCCCTTATCACACAGAGAGACGGACGTTTTGTGGTCCCTGTAAAGGTGGAGCATAAAAGCGAGATAAACGGTCTGGTTCATGACGTATCCTCCAGCGGCGCCACTCTTTTTATTGAGCCGATAAGCGTTGTAGAAGCCAACAACGAGATACGGGTGCTTGAAGCGCAGGAGCAGGCTGAAATCGAGCGAATAATAAAAAGCTTGTCTGAACGCGTGGGAGAAAGAGCAGAGGATATTGCAACAGGCTACGAAAATGCAATAAAGCTGGAGCTGTTTTTTGCAAAGGCAAATCTTGCTGCAAAAATGAAAGCCACAACGCCAGAAATATCAGAGGAGCCGCAATTGTTCCTTAACAAAGCGCGTCACCCCCTGATTGACCAAAGCAAAGCCGTTCCTATAACTGTGGAATTAGGAACAAATTATACCTGTCTTATCATAACAGGTCCGAATACAGGCGGTAAAACCGTTTCTATCAAAACGGCAGGGCTGCTGACGCTGATGGCGATGTGCGGGCTTATGATACCTGCCGCAGACGGAAGCAAGGTTGGTATCTTTTCTGATATAAGAGTGGATATAGGGGACGAGCAGAGCATTGAGCAGAGCTTATCCACCTTTTCCTCACACATGAATAATATAATCAGCATTCTGGACAGCTGCGACTCCAGATCACTGATTCTTCTTGACGAGCTTGGTTCGGGTACAGACCCGATCGAGGGCTCAGCGTTGGCTGTATCCATACTGAAAACATTGAAAAACAGAGGCTGCTTCATTATTGCCACCACCCACTATCAGGAAGTGAAGATGTTTGCGCTTGAGGAAGACGGTGTGGAAAATGCCTGCTGCGAATTTGACGTTACAACTTTGAAGCCCACTTATAAGCTCATAATCGGAATTCCGGGCAAATCCAACGCATTTGCTATAGTGCGAAGGCTGGGAATGAACGAGGATATAATCGAGACTGCACAGTCATATGTAAGCGACGAAAACAAGCACTTTGAGAGGGTCGTTGAGGACTTAGAGAAATCAAGGCAGGAGCTTGAGCTGCTGAAAAACGATATTGCTCAGGAGCAGCAAAAAACACGTCTTCTTGCACAGCAGATAGAAAAGGAACGTGCCGATACTGAGAAAGCCAAGGAATTTGAGATATCGAAAGCACAGCAGCAAGCAATGAATATTGTGGAGGAAGTCAGGTTTGAAGCAGACCTTCTTATGGAGGAGCTTGAAAAGCTCCGTAAGGAAAAGGAAGCTGCCGATTTCTCGGAAAAGGTAAAAGCTGCCCGCTCAAAGGTAAATTCTACAGTAAATAGGATCTATGATACTGCAAATCCTGTATCAGAGCACAAGACGGGAGATTATAAGCTGCCACGTCCGTTAAAGCTGAACGATAAGGTGAGGCTTGCGGATATCGACAAGGTGGGGACACTGGTGGCACTGCCTGATAATGCAGGCAACTGCTTTGTAATGGTGGGTATAATACGCACCAAAACCAATGTCAGCAACCTGAGACTGGAGGAAGAAAAGAAAAACTCCGACAGCAAGGGAAAGGGAAGTGTTAAAAAGCAAATACAGTCCAATGCCACCCGAAAGGCAAGCATGGAACTGGATATACGGGGAATGACAGCCGACGAAGGCGTTATGGAGGTGGACAGCTTTATTGACGGCTGTCTGATAAGCGGACTGAAGATAATTACCGTTATACATGGTAAAGGAACCGGTGTACTGAGAGAAGCGGTTCATAGGTTCCTCAAACAAAACAAATACGTCAAATCCTACCGTCTCGGAGTTTACGGCGAGGGAGAAGCAGGAGTTACGGTCGTTGAACTCAAATGAAATAACCGCTCATTAGGAGCGGTTATTTTTATTATTTTTTAAACGGTTGATATACGCTAAGTAAATAGTATAAATTTTTTATTCTTCATTCTCATCTTTGTTAGGTGCTTTCATATCCGAAAGAGGATTGTTATCCATTGCATTTTTTATCTGTAAATCTGATACATGGGTATAGATTTGAGTAGTATTAAGATTTTCATGTCCTAACACCTCTTTTAGCACCCTTACGTCAACGCCGTTCTGATACATCAATGTTGCAGCAGTGTGACGCAGCTTATGAACGGAAAAGCCCATGCCTGCCAAGCCTGACTTTATCAGCTTTTCCTCTATTATCTGTTCCACTCGGCGGTTGGAAATTCGCTTGTATCTCTTACTTAAAAAAAGTGCATTTTCTCCCTGAGCATTGGGACGTACCTTAATATATGCATTATATGCGGATACACAGGCGTTGTTGAGATAAATGATGCGTTCCTTATTGCCTTTGCCCACTACTTTTATAAAATAGTATTCATCGCCTGTATTGACATCTTTCGATTTCATGTAATCGTTTACAGATATTCCCACAAGCTCCGATAAACGCATACCGCAATTAAGAAAAAAGGTTATAATACAGTAATCCCTTGAATCTGCCCAAGTCTTTATATCCGAGCATTCGGAAAGCAGCTGGTTAGCCTGATCTATAGAGAGGTGTTTAGGAAGTGCGTTTTTAGGCGAAGGAAGCTCCAGCTTTGCCGCAGGACTTACCTCAAACCATTGTTTGGTATCGGTTAGATATTTGAAAAACTGCCTTATGGAAACAGCTTTTCTGGCACGCGCTTTTTGATGATTTTGCCGCTGATCCATGGAAAAATGAAGGAAGCTCATTATATCTGTAAGAGTGACAGATTTTACAAGCTGCTCAGGTACGTCAGATATAGTAATTTCAGAAAAGTCAGATTTTTTTAAAGTCGGATCATTATTGACTTTAAGATATCGCAGAAAAAGCCGCAGGTCGCTGTAATAATTTTTTATGGTAAGCTCAGAGCGTCCCTTGATAACTGCCATGTAATCAAGGAAATCTGAGAGGTATTTGGGAGAATCGTCCTTGTAATTCATTATTTTACGTTTTTCCTCTTCCCCTAATTGCGTAAAATATTTATTTTACGCAATTAGGTATTAAGTTATTCCCCTGCCGCCAAGTGCCATTCTGAAAAAATTAATATAAGGTCTCTATTTTATATGTGCCATCAGCTTGCCTTACAAGACACTGCCGCTTATCCATATCCACCACAGCTGTCTTAGATACAATATTTCCTGAAGGATCTGTCAAATAAAGTGTTTCTCCGACTTTAAGATTGAAATTCGTTACAAGTTTATGCAATGCGGTGGAATCCTTGTTATTTTTGCATACAATTATAAGCTCGCTTTCTGCCGGAATTGTTACGGTCGGGATCTCCCATCTGTCAAGCTCGTCAAATTTATCTGAAAGGAAGTATCCTGCTGTACTTATATCAACAGAGTTCGAATTATAAAGCGTAATACTGTCACTGTCGCCTGAGGTGTACAGACAGCTTATATACAGCGGTTCCCCGGAAACTTCAACTTTTTCAAAAACAGCTTTAACGGAAATATTACCGTTTTGCGCCATATCAGACGTCAATTCTGACACAGCGCCATCAATTCTTTCTCCGTTTATCTCCCAATGAGAAAATGTATAGCCTTTGTATGAATATGCTGAAACAGGAACAGAATACGCGGAAAAATAGCTTGTTACGGCAGTCTTTCCATTTGTTACGGCAATTGAATTAAGGTATGCCGTGCCGCCTTCTCCGACAGAAAGAGTAACCTGAAACATCTCATCATCTAACTCAAGAACTCGTTTAAGATCCTTCAGCATCACGTTAGGACGGTTAAAGAAGAAATCTCTGATCTGCTGTCTGCTGTCAGCAAAGGTCCATTCGTTTGCCCATCCGGAGGTGTATCCATTGTTCAGCGCATACATACATTCTTTTTCACTTTGTTCTATTTTGTAGTTTATCACTGCAAGAGCTTTATCGTAGCTGAATTCACCGTACATCAAGTCGCATATCGTATTGGCAAACTTTGCCTTCATATCTTTCCTCTCCAGAACGGCTTTCAATAACCCTGATGCACCCTGCATGTGTCTTCCGTCAAGAACGTATGATAAGGTAGGCTCGGAATATCCGTTTCCATAAAGACCCATTCCAAATTCTGCATCAAAAAGCATGAAGCGCCATTTTCCGTCAAGATATGGGCTTGCCGGCTCTTCCCCGTCAGATGGATAATAGCGCCACGCTTTAAAATTGTTTCCGGGCCAGTCCTCATTATTTATATAAATCTGAATGGCATAATAGAGCATAAAGTTATCTATGTCAACAAGGCTGCAGAATTCCTCGAATCTTGCGTCGTCAGTCAGTCCTCCTGCTGCCAGATCGTACATATAATTATAGTCATTTACGCTCTGTTCATCATTGCCCTTTACATCATTCTCTTTTCCGTCAACTATCCTGAAATTTTCTTTATTTCCGCCATAGGTGTTTTCAAGGTAGTCGTTGCAGTAAGCCTCATGGAGCCATGAAAAACCGTAATATTCGCCATTAAGGAATACGGCGGCAGGCACCGTTTCCTGAATATCGGGAAAGCCTGCATTTTTGGCAAGCTGAAGCGCCACTTCATCACGTATCCCGGCAAATTCACGGTCATTGGCACCATTCCTCAGCGTAATGCGGTCAAATCTGGTAAGAAGCTGTCCATACGCGTCTGTTGCGCCGAAGAAAAAAGCATATTTGAATTTACCGTTTCCCTCGCTGTACTCGTTTCTTGCGATCAGTCTCCAAGACTTCTGCTCATTTGCACGGGAATAACCGCCTACCACTCTTGCTCCTGCAGCCTGTTCTATGAGCTTATGACCGTCGCAGTCATATACCTCCACATACATATCACGTTCGCTTTCACGTCCGCTCATATACCAGTTTGCAGGTGCATTATATGGTATTTCTCCTCCTTTATACTCGTTTTGCAGCCACTGATCGCGAATATAGCCTTCCACTGCGATTCCGTAGTAATAGTCGTAAAGATTATAAGGATCGGTAGAAAGTACAAAGATATATGTACTGCCGTCGAAGCGCTCAAAAACATCTTTGCCCGTTACATAGCTTTTTGTGCGCATTTCTGAGCTTTCGCCGCCTTTTATGGCGATCGCTTTTATAGTGGTGGCAGAAACCTTATTGCCTGACCTTACCGGAATAGGACCGGCGTATTTTGTAGAAGAGCTGTCAGGCGTGGCGCCGTTCAATGTGTAATATATCACTGCATCTTTATCCTTGCAGGTGATCTCTACATCAATGGACTCACTGTAAAATGTTTTATCATGAGAAAAAGAAAGATGCAGAGGATCGGATGATGCTGCTTCTTCCTCAGTGTTTTCGTCATCATCTTCCTCCTGTAAAACAGAAGGCTGCTTTTCCTGAAAATCGGGATATAAAAGCAAACCTATGCCTGCGGCTACTCCTACAGCGGCGATCAAAACAAAAATTACTATCTTTTTCATGGACATTCCTTTATTTTATCATATTCAAAAGCTCATTTTCGTCTATGACGCTTATTCCTAACTGTTGCGCTTTCGTCAGCTTGCTGCCTGCTTCCTCTCCTGCAAGCACATAATCGGTTTTGGAGGAAACGGAGCCTGAGCATTTTCCGCCGTTGCTTTCTATAAGGGCTTTTGCCTCGTCTCTTGTCATGGTCGGCAGTGTTCCCGTAAGCACAAATTTCAAGCCTGTAAGCTTTCCTGTACTTTCTTTTTTAGTATAGGTCATATTCAGCCCATACTGTTTTAATCGCTCAATAAGTGTGATCCTATGTGGCTCTCGCATGGCATTGTGAACGTTTTCTGCCAATATCTCTCCGAAATTATCAATTGCAGAGATTTCCTCACAGCTTGCACTCATTATCTCTTCCATTGAGGAGAATTTTTCGCACAGCAGAGCGGCAGAACGCTGCCCTATCCCCTTTATTCCAAGAGCAAATATAAGCCTGTCCAGCTCATTGTTTTTTGATTTTTCTATGGCTGAAATAAGATTACCTGCGGATCTGTCCTTAAATCCCGGAAGCATAAGAACATCTGCCAATGTCAGAGCATAAAGATCGGCAACGGTCTTAACAAGCCCGTGGTTGACCAGCAGCTCCACATTTGCACTGCCTAAGCCCTCTATATTCATGGCGTTTCTTGAAGCGAAATGAACTATATTGCGCAAAAGCTGCGCAGGGCAGTCAATGTTCGGACATCGTATGACTGCCTCATCGTCATCACGAACCGCTTCAGTGCCGCATGCGGGGCAAACCATGGGTATATGATACGGTTCAGAACGTTCTGAGTGTGCTTTTACACACACTACCTCAGGTATTATCTCTCCCGCTTTTCTCACCGTTATGGTGTCGCCAAGACGGACGTCAAGCTGTGAGATTATGTCTTGATTGTGTAAGGTTGCACGGGAAACGGTCGTTCCTGCCAGCGATATGGGATCAAATATTGCCACAGGCGTCAATGCGCCTGTCCTGCCCACGTTTATTTCTATCTCATTTAAAACGGTTTCTTTTTCTTCAGGCGGGTACTTGAATGCCACAGCCCACTTGGGAACTTTAGCCGTTGCACCTAAAACCGTTCTGTCCGAAAAGTCATCTACTTTGACTACGGCACCGTCAATATCGTATGAAAGCTTCCCTCTTTGTTCACCTATAGCGTTGATTTTTTCTATTACCTGTTCAATATCAGATAATGTCCTGTAATCATCAATAACCTTAAAGCCGAGACTGCTCATAAATTCAAGAGATTGTCTGTGGGAGGTAAGCTCGTACCCTTCCACCTGCTGCACATTGAATATAAAAATATCCAGCTCTCTTTGAGCAGTTATGCTGCTGTCCTTCTGGCGCAATGAGCCTGCGGCGGCGTTTCTGGGATTTTTTGCAGGCTGTTCCCCGTCTATCTCCTGCCGTTTTATCAGCTTCTCAAAGCTTTTTTTAGGCATATAGACTTCGCCCCGCACTTCAATGTAAGGCAGGGCTTTTTTCAGCTTCAGCGGTATGCTTTTGATGGTTTTGAGGTTTGCTGTGATGTCTTCGCCCACGAAGCCGTCGCCCCGTGTTGAGCCACGCACGAACAGTCCGTCCCTATATTCCAGCGATACTGACAGTCCGTCTATTTTAGGCTCCACTACATATGTGGGCAAGCTGCTGAGACTTTGTCTGATTTTTGTATCAAAATCTCTTACCTCATCAAAGCTAAACACATCCTGCAGCGATCCCATCTGAACACTGTGTTCAACCTTTTCAAAGCTGCTGAGCGCAAGACCGCCTACCCTTTGCGAAGGCGAATGAGGGGTTATCAGCTCGGGAAATTCCTTTTCGATACTGTAAAGCTCCTTCATAAGCCTGTCATATTCATAGTCCTCTATCTTAGGGTCGTCCAGAACATAATAAGCATAGTTATGTCCTTCTATCTCCTCAGACAGCTCATAATGCCTTGTTTTTGCGGCTTCAAAATCCATGATCTTATCCTGCTCCGTAATCGTTTATCTGACTTATCAGATCTTCACTTCCTGTAATAACATGTGTGTATGTACTTGGTACGGTTCCGACAATGACCGTTTCTGCCATGACAAATTGCGTTTCCACCGTTGCTGATGAAGTGTAGCCGGGGATTATCGCCGAAATTTCTGTTTTTATCTCAATAATTATCCTATGTAACGTCTGATTTATCCCTGCGCTTTCAAAGCTGCTTATCAATATTGCTTCCACATATCCTTCAGGCTGGACCTTTATCGGTATAAGAGGACCTTGATTGTAAAAAATCTCAAAGCCTGAGACCGTTCCCAAAGAAATACTCAGATCATGCTCGTCCAAGCAGCACAGCTCGTCGTTGACGCTTTTGGTGATCCTTGATTTTATCCTGTTGATATTTACCATATTGCTTTCGATGGACGAAATGGAATTATCTGAATTGTAAACGATGGTTACCAGATCCCCGTAGTTGACCGATTCATTTTCAAGCTCACTGTAAACAGCGTCATTTATTATTCTGGTGGCAAGCACCTTGCTTTGATATACGGCTGTTTTTTCAATGATTGGCCGTACCCGTACATCAATCAGCAACAGTATTCCGGATAAAAACAAGGCGAGTCCTATCAGCTTTATACCTATTTTATGTTTTTTTCGTATGTTTGCACCCATATAATCACCGCCCAACTGTCATTATATGTTTATGACAGTCGGGTGGTGATTAGACAAGTTATGGGTCATTAAAAATCGCTATAGATCAAAAGCAGACGGTAAGCTTTTATTTTATGAACGCTGCAAAAGCCTTATAGGTCATATAAACATCGGCTTTGGAGGTGATCTCAAAGGGAGCGTGCATGGAAAGCACGGGAACGCCCAGATCAATAGTATCAACATCTAAATTAGCTATATATTTTGCAACAGTTCCGCCGCCGCCAAGGTCAACCTTGCCAAGTTCGCCGGTCTGCCAAATGATCTTGTTTTCATCAAATATCTTTCTCACATAACCTACAAACTCTGCGGAGGAATCATTTGTGCCGCTCTTGCCGCCTGCACCGGTAAACTTGGTGAGAACGGTTCCCTTCCCTACATAAGCGCTGTTCTTTTTCTCCAATACATCGCCAAAGGTCGGATCAAATCCTGCATTTACGTCAGCAGACAGGCACTTTGAAGCAGACAACACAGCTCTGCCGTTTTTGCCAAAGCTTTCTGCAAGGTCATAGATAAAATACTCAAGATAGGAGGACTGAAGACCCGTGCTGCCGTCGCTGCCTGTTTCCTCTTTATCGGTCAATATGGTAACAACAGTTCTGGAAGGCACGCCCTTAATGTCAATGGTTGCCATCATAGCCGTATACGCACATACTCTGTCATCTTGACCGTAAGCGCCAACCAAGCTCCTGTCAAAGCCTACGTCCTTTGCCTTGAATGCGGGAACAACTTCAAGCTCGGCGGAGATGAAATCCTCCTCGGTAATACCGTACTTCTTGAACAGAATATTCATTATATTCAACTTCACAAGCTCACTTGCCTCGTCATCCTTGAAGGGGCGTGAACCGATAAGTATGTTAAGCTCTTCGCCTGTGATTATCTTGGGCGCAGGACGCTTCATCTGCTCCTGCGCAAGATGAGGAAGAAGGTCGGTAACAACGAATACAGGGTCCTTTTCGTCTTCACCAATATTTACTTCTACTACATCGCCGTCGTTCTTGACTATAACGCCGTGAAGGGAAAGAGGTATGGCAGTCCACTGATATTTCTTAATGCCGCCGTAATAGTGGGTCTTGAAATACGCCATCTCTGCTTCTTCATAAAGAGGGTTCTGCTTCAGGTCAAGCCTGGGAGAGTCTATATGGGCGGCAAGAATGTTTACGCCCTTGTCGATGCTCTCCTTGCCGATCACTGCAAGAATAAGCGCTTTCCCGCGGTTTACCATGTAAACCTTGTCCCCTGCCTTGTATTTTTTCTTCTTATCATATTCGGAAAAACCCTGCTTTTGCAAAATCGCAACCGAAGCCTTTACAGCTTCGCGCTCGGTTTTTGCTTCGTCAAGGAACTTCTTGTAGCCCTCGTTGAACTTGTCAGCCGCCTTGATCTCGGCATCAGACATGATAAGCCCTGAGTTTTTCTTCTTCATGAACAGCTGCTTCTGAAGCTCCTTGGCTTTGCTTTCTGCCTTCTTTTCTGTTTTCTTGGTCATTTTAGTTTTCCTCCATGTATAAATTATGATAAATATTAAGCGCGTTGGTAACTTTTTCCAAATAGTACTCGGTATCCGGAATGGGAATAGCGTCCAGATTTGCTCCGTCTGAACTATATTCCGGATTTTGCAGCCAGCTGTCTACATTGCCTATTCCTGCATGGTATGCACAGACAGCAAGCTCGACGGAACCAAAGTAATCAATTAGATAGGTTATCAAGTAGGTTCCGTATCGTATATTCTGATCGGGGTCATACATTAAATCGTATGTCAGATTGTCGCTGTCTCCATAACGGTATTTTATCCACTCAAAAGTGGGTTCCATTATCTGCATAAGTCCCCGTGCCCCCAGATTGGATTCAGCATCGGGTTTAAAATCACTCTCTGTTTTTATTATAGCATAAATTAAAAATTTATCAACCTCATTTTCAGACGCATACTTTTCAACAAGCTCCTCATACTTTATCGGATAATTCATAAGCAGATATTTTTCTTGCACGATCTTGTATACAATGTTGCCGAAAATAAGTATTATAAGTGTCAGTAGTACCAATACGGCTATCAGAAACAGTGATTTTCTCTTTTTATTTGATTTTGAACTCATTTCCCCTCCTTTATCTTTTTTATTGTTTTCATTATTTCACTGAAAAATTCTTCCGAAGATCCGTTATTTTCTATCGTATAATTTGACCGCTCGGAAAAAAATCCTGTATCGTGCTGTGAAGCAAGGCGATTCTCCGCTTGTTCCCTGCTTATCAAATCGCGGCTTTCGATACGGCTTAGCAGTATTTCTTTATCTGCCACTATGCTCACTATACTGTCACAGATCGAATCTATGCCGCTTTCAAAAAGTGTCGGCGCATCAAGCAGTGCAAAGCCATTATCCATAGCGGCTATTGTGTTGATTATAATGTATGAAACATAAGGATACATAATTCCGTTCAGCAACCGTCTTTTCCCGTCGTCGGAAAAAATGATCCTTCCCATTTCTGCACGATCAAGCGAACCGTCCTTGTTCAAAACCGCTGTGCCGAACGCTTTCGCAATTTCACACAGGCATGGTTCACCTTTTTCCACTATGCTGCGGCATATCAGATCACAGTCTATTATTTCAAAGCCCTCCGCTTTGAATACTTTACAAGCGGTAGACTTTCCTGCTCCCGACATTCCCGTGAGACCTACTACTTTTACCTTTTCATTTACAGCCATCGCTACAGCTTTATCACCTTGAAGGCGGCAGCTCGGATAAGCCTGTTGTACACCGCCAGCCCTATTCCTTTTTTGTCCGGAGAGCGAACATATATTTTTTCGGCTCCCATATCGTCTGCTTTCCTGAGGCAGGTAAAAAGCTCTGCTGCCTCTTCATCAACTGTTTTTCCGTAAGGTAAAACGTGCGCTTTTATTCTGTCATCGTCTTTGAAAAAAACAAGTGTATTATCATCTGAATTAGCATTTACAAAGGATATGAAATCATCATCACTATCACAATCTATCATGTAAACATCAGCTTTTGGCGAGTAATGCTTATATTTCATTCCGGGGGAAAGCACTTCCCT
>JAFLUH010000034.1 GCA_022508895.1 Oscillospiraceae bacterium | reverse complement strand
TCGTGGGTAACTCCGTCATATTCATTTTTGATCTTTTCACCTGATATGTATGCCGCCTTTGCAACTGCACTGGCTCCTTTGCCCCTGCTGACCACCTTGACATTAAAATGATAAATTGCTATATGACCTTCTCCTTTCTGACTTCAAATTTTTCAACTTATCCTTTCCATTGGTATCACCCTCTATCATTAAAAATTGATTTTATATTTTGTCCCTTCATAAGTACCTACAAAAAACCGCAAAAATCGTACCCATTTTAAAATAAATTAACAATAAATCTGCCTATTAGACAAATCAACGGGGCTGATATTGTTGAAAATGTACTATGAATTTGTCCTTCCATAAGTAAGGACATTTTTAAGACCCTATTCCCACTTTTTCAAAAAGTTTGGATAAGATGTACAAAAGCTGCTGCCTTGTTAGTGTGACTTGTTGTGATATGCATCATATGAAAAAGCCTCTCTATATAACGGAAGAAAAAAGTCTCTTTTTCAATGTTTTTCAGATCAAAAAATCAGAATGTTCAGAAAAGTTCTCCAATTTGAACAATATGCCCTTGTAGAAATTGTGGAGAATTTCCTCTCTCACAGGGTAGGATACTTATGGGCAGTTTTGGACACCCCCTTTTTTAAAATTTGGATAATTGCATAAAAACTGTTGTACTTTTTATGATAATTGCTGTGATAAAAAATTGTCCTTTCATAAGTACCTACAAAATCAGCGATTTTCGTGAGCAGTTTTAAGCAACTTTTTCAAAAATCTCCCTATTTGCTATTTAGGCTTGATTTTCCCTGTTCCTTTTTGTGCAGAAACCATAACGGCATAAAAATGCTCCTCTATTATAACCCTACAAAAATAGCACTTTTCGTAAGTCACATCATAGAAAGTTTAAATATATTTTGAGAATTGTACAAAACTATATAGATATAAAAAATAGCCCTTTAATATGATAAGGAGCTTAACAGGATATTTTGATTTCCCATATAAAAAAAGCCCTTCCCCAATAGTAGGAGAAAAGCTGTTTATCAAATATGTAAAAAACAAAGGCAACGGCAGATTATGTGCTGTTGCCCTTTTTCTTGATTCTGTTATCGGAAATACCTTTAATATAGCCTTTTAACATTGCCCGCTCACTTGGCAGCAATGATCTGAAATCAGAAATCAGTTCAATTTCTTCAGATGATAAATCCTTTACGGCAGTCATATTCCGTATATCTGAAAGGCATAGGATATAGTCGCAGCTTACGTTGAACATTTCAGACAGTTTTAACAGGCAGGGCATACTGATATAATGTCTGCCATTTTCATAACCACTTACAGCCTCCTGAGTTACACCGAGTTCAATGCTTAAACGCTGCTGGGTCATACCCTTTTCTTCCCGTAATTCCTTGATTCTATTAACCATATCGCACCTCACTATTTATAATTATATAAGTGGTACTTGTATTTTACATAATTATATGTTATAATTATATAAATTTCACTTATGTAAAATAAATTACAATAATAGGGAGTGCTGTTTATGAAAGTAGCTGTAATAGGATCGAGAGGATTGACCATAGATGATCTCGGAAAATATCTTCCCAAAGATACAACGGAAATAGTATCTGGGGAAGCAAATGGTGTCGATTCCAATGCAAGGGAGTATGCCCTTGCTCAAAATATCAAGTTCACCGAATTTCGACCTGATTACAAGAGGTACGGCAGGGGTGCTGCACCGCTTAAAAGGAATCTCCAAATTATTGAATATTCCGACATTGTGCTTGCGTTCTGGGATGGCACATAAAAGGGAACAAAGTATGTTGTTGATAACTGTAAGAAAATGGACGTTGAGGTTAGAGTATATGCTTTTGAGGATAACTATGGAGGTAAAAATAGCCTATATGAATAGTCCAAGATATGATATTATATTTCCCCCGACGGATATGTCGTCATTGTTTTACAAAACATCTTGTTTTTCTTGCTATTTTATGGTACAATAAAATAAATTCAACATATTAAAGGTAAAAATAGGAGGTTGCCAAATGAATTTTGAATGGATAGATTTTTATACTAACTTTGCAGATAAGCTTCTTGAATTTAAAAATGATAGAAAGACTTTAATCGACAAAATAAAAAAGGTATATTCTGATATCAATATTAAGCTTCCAACACTGGAAATACAAAATGAGATAATTGATATTGATCCATTTACTGTATTTGGACTTTTTAATAAAGGAATTACCAATGGGAACAGAATCAAAATTATTAATGGTATAATTGAAGAATTTAATATTTCTGCAAAATCACCTGACAATTTTGATGGTATACCTGTATTGAACAATTTAGCAGCAACTTTCTACCACTTTAAAAATGATCGTAATGAAAATGATATTGATAATCTTTGGGAATTATTTGAGTCAGCACTTGTATTAGCAGATTCAGATACCCCAAAAAACCGTGAAAGCTTTTCAGAATTTTATAATAAAGTAAGAGATCAAATTGGAATCCGCTGGAATATTACAATGGGTTTGTACTGGATAAGACCTTCTTTTTTTATTAACCTTGATTCAAGGAACAGATGGTTTATTACTGATACAGATAATACGCCGACAGAAATTAGATCATTAGTTAAGAGCAAAACAGCGAATGTCCCTTCTGCAGATGATTATATGGAAATCAGGGATAAATGCAAGGCTATTTTTGACGAAAAAAAGTGCAAATATAAAAATTTCCCCGAATTATCTTATGATGCATGGATAGTTTCAGAACAAGTAAATCGTGAAAAACTTGATATTGCTGTCAATGATGAAGATAATGAAACAACACGATACTGGCTCTATGCTCCCGGTGATAATGCTGCTAAGTGGGAGGATTTCTATCAGGAAGGAATAATGGGTATAGGTTGGCATGGAATCGGTAATTTGAAGTCCTATGCAGACAAAAATGAAATGAAGGAGGCAATGAAAAAACTTATTGATCCCAATAAAACTCATAAAAACGGAGCTCATGCCACATGGCAGTTTGCAAATGAAATTAAATCTGGTGATGTTGTTTTTGTAAAAAAGGGTACGCACTTAATTGTTGGGCGTGGTGTTGTCGAATCAGATTATGAATATGATGAATCCAGAGGTCACTATCCGAATATTCGTAAAGTAAAATGGACACACAAAGGAGAATGGCAGTATCCCGGTTCGGCGCCTTTGAAAACCTTAACAGATATGACACCATATACCGAGTCTGTCGAAAAGATTAAATCACTGTTCATAAATGATACTGTTGATGACGATGATGATCCTAACGTTTCATATCCGCTTTATGACAGTGAAATGTTTCTTGAAGATGTCTATATGAGCAGAGAAAGTTATAATACATTAGCGATGCTTGTGAAACGCAAAAAGAATGTGGTGCTTCAAGGTGCTCCAGGTGTAGGAAAAACTTTCGCTGCCAAAAAATTAGCTTATTCTTTAATGGGCGAAAAAGATCAGAATCGTGTAGCAATGATTCAATTTCATCAAAGCTATTCATATGAAGATTTTATAATGGGATTTCGCCCCGGTGAGGAAAAAGATTTTGAGTTGAAAAAGGGCGTATTTTATAATTTCTGCAAAGAGGCAGAGATCGACAGCGATAATGATTATTTTTTTATCATTGACGAAATTAACAGAGGTAATCTCAGTAAAATTTTCGGAGAGCTTTTTATGCTGATTGAAAATGATAAGCGAGGTCCTAATCATGCACTTCATCTTCCATATTCCGATGAGAAATTCTCAGTTCCGACAAATGTACATATTATTGGAATGATGAATACTGCCGATCGCAGCCTTGCAATGCTTGATTATGCTCTGCGCAGGAGATTTGCATTCTATGAAATTAAGCCGGCTTTTGATGCAGAAGGATTTAAAGAGTACCAAAATGGTTTAAATAATGCAAAATTCGACAAACTGATAAATTGTGTTAAAGAGCTGAATAAGGATATTTCAAAAGATGAATCACTTGGAGAAGGTTTCTGCATAGGTCACAGCTATTTTTGTAACTTAGAAGAGGTAACTGATGAAACGCTTTCTCAAATCGTTAAATTTGAGCTTATTCCGCTGCTAAAGGAATATTGGTTTGATGAACCTCAAAAAGTTGAAGAATGGAGCGATAAATTAAGGAGCGCTATTAAGTGATACCAATACAAAATATTTATTATATGCTGTCCTATGCTTTTACGGTTTTAAAGGAACAAGAGTATAAAAATATTGCAACAGAGCAATTTGCTAATGTAGCTGATATGTGTTCTGCAATTCTGATAAAGGGTGTATCAGTCCAGATCAAGCGTGGTTTGATGCGGGAGTATATTGAACGTACAGAATCGCTTTCATCTCTTCGTGGCAGAATGGAAATTTCTGAATCTATAAAGAAACAAACCATGATCCGTAAACAACTGGTATGTTCATATGATGAATTCTCAGTCAATTCATATCTGAACAGAATTATAAAGACCACTATGATATTCCTTTTGAAATCAAAAATATCTGCTAAGCGCAAAAAAGAAATAAAGAAACTGTTGGTATTTTTAAGTGATGTTGATACTCTGGATATATATACTATCAATTGGAATGTACGGTATGACCGTAATAATCAGACATATCGAATGCTTATATCAATTTGTTGGCTTGCAGTAAAGGGTCTGTTACAGACAACCTCTGACGGAACAGTGCGATTAATGGATTTTCTTGACGAAAGACCAATGAATAAGCTGTATGAAAAGTTTATTCTTGAATATTATCGCAAGGAGTTCCCAAAACTTACTGTCAATTCGTCACGAATTGACTGGGCAACTGATGATGGAGTAATTGATATGCTACCAAACATGAAAAGTGACGTAATGATCTCTTATGAAAATACTGTTCTCATCATAGACGCAAAATACTATTCTTCGACAATACAAAATTATTATGATGTAAAGAAATTTCATTCAAGCAATTTGTATCAGATCTTTGCATATGTAAAAAATAAGGAAGCTGAATTCGGGAATACCCCTCACGAAGTTTCAGGAATGCTTCTTTATGCAAAAACTGACGAAGAATTTCATCCTAAAGATTATCAAATGAGTGGAAACAAAATCAGTGTAAATGTACTGGACTTGAATTGCGATTTTGAAGGAATAAAAAGTCAGCTTAATGATATTGTGAAAAGCTATTTTGATGATAAGGCTATAAGTTGATATTAAAACCATAAGAGGATAAATAAAAATCATAATGACCGTATATTAACGGTGGAAAGGAATTAATCATGGAAACAATGAAAGTAATTCGCGTTACAGGAAAAGGTCAAATCAAGGTTAAGCCTAATATGACAAGAATCACATTGGAATTGGATGGTACATATCCAGAGTATAATGAAACGCTTCGCAGATCGGCAGAAGATACCGAACAATTAAAAGAAATTCTTTCACCATTTGGATTTGAACGGTCTGACCTGAAAACATTATATTTTGATGTGGACACAGAATATGAATCATACTGGGAAAACGATGAACATAAGAGGAAATTCATAGGTTATAAATTTGAACATAGGTTAAAACTAGAGTTCGATTCTGATAATGAGCGTTTGGGAAAAATTCTTTATGCGCTTGCGAATTCTGACGCTAACCCTGAATTCAGGATCAGTTACACCATAAAAGATGAAGAATCTGCAAAAAATGAGCTTCTTGGTAAAGCTGTTACTGATGCAAAAGAGAAAGCTGCTGTTCTGTCAAAAGCGGCAGGTGTTACGTTAAAAGACATTCAAAGCATTGACTATTCCTGGAGTAAAATCGACTTTGAAGTCCATCCAATGAGTAAATCCCTTCTGTCAGAAGATTGTTTAATGTCAGAAATATCGAGTAACAGTTACAATCTTGACATTGAGCCAGATGATATTGAAGTATCAGATACAGTGACGGTAGTATGGGAAATTCAATAATTTATAATATTGTAAAATGAGCATAAATACAATAGAGCCGACCTCTTGTGAAGTTGGCTCTATTTTTGTTATCAAATATAAGCTACTTTGCTTGTTGTGTCCATATGAAGATGATTTAGCACAATTGTATAAAAATTCTGATTTATAGTCTATAGTTTGTTTATTATATATAAAGAATGATATCCATAATTTTATTAATCTTTGCTTTACTAAAAAAATAGGGGTGTTTACTTAAAAAATACAGCGAAAAATGTTGAATAGCGGTATAATCAATAAAATATGCATAAATATCTTGTTAACTTTTGTAGATGTATTATTTTATTTGGAGATGCATTATAATGATAAATGTTTTATTAGTTAATTGCCCTAATCGACTTACTAGAGAACCGGAGTTTTTTCCATATGGTCTAGGTCTGCTAACAAGTGTATTAGAGCAACATGACTGCTACGTTGAGATTTATGATTTGAATTTATATCGCGATCAAAGCAAGTTCTTTTCTTACTTAAAAATGAATTTAAGATGGGACATTATTGGTGTTTCGGGTCTTGTAACAACATATAGCTATCAATTAAAACTTTCACATTATATAAAAAACATTTGTCCAAATGCATTGTTAATTTCTGGTGGTGGGTTGGCTAGTTCAATACCTGAATTACTTTTAACATATTCACACTTTGATATATCAATTATAGGAGAGGGAGAAAAAATAATTGTTGAAATACTAAAGTACTTAGATTCAAGAGAATTCAGTAAGGTCAATGGCATAGCTTGGAAGAATAATGATAATTCTATTATTTTAAATAAGGTAGCTGAACCAATAAAAAATCTTGACCTCATTCCTTTTCCAAATTGGGACAAAGCACATTTACCCAATTATTTTCAATTTTCAGGTTTTAATTATAAAGGAATTTCAGCAAATAAATTTAATAAGAGGGCAGATCTTACAACAACACGTGGCTGTCCATATCATTGCACTTTCTGTTTTAATGTTTTTTGCAGAAGTGAAATACGAATGCGTTCAGTTGATAATGTTATTGCTGAAATTAGTGAGCTTATTGATAGATATCAAATTGATAGTATCGATTTCTTAGATGAAAATTTTTGTTGTTCCAGAAAACGTGTAGTTGAATTATGTACTAAGATAATAAATAATAAATTTCATATAAAGTGGGGAACCGCTGCAAGAGTGGATGATGTCGATAAGGAATTACTAATGCTGATGAAAGAAGCTGGTTGTGTATTCATACTTTATGGGTTTGAAACTGGTAGTCAAATCATGTTGGATAAGATGAATAAAAAAATATCAATTGAGCAAAGTTGGAATGCTTTTGAAATGACCGAAAGTATAGGGATAGATGCTCGTGGAAATCTAATGATTGGTCATCCAGGCGAAACAAAAGAAACTTTAATGCAATCCTTGAATTTTCAAAAGAGGCGTTACTGCTATTTAATGGATAAGTATAAGTCATATCCTAATAGAAGCGAATTCCTTAATGATATGAAAAAAAGATTCTCAACAGTTTCAATATGTACTCCTTATCCTGGTACACAAATTTATTATGAAAACAAAGAAAAAATAGGAGATATTTGCGAATTTCTGATAAATATTTCTTTGAGCGACGCTAAAAAGTTTGTTGTTAATTTATCAGAAATAAGTACAGAAGAATTGCTTGCTTATCAAAAATATCTGTCGTCACCAGATTTATGGTTTGATTAAATTAGGAGGAATTATATGATACCATATTCATTAATTACCGAAATAAAGAAACAAAATGTTGTTTTTTTCTTAGGATCCGGTATATCTTTAGGCACAGATGATAAAGGCTTGCCGTCCGCATATGAATTAGCAGCAAAAATTAATAAGAAATTTTTCAATAATGAAAAACAAATTAGTAGTGGAAGTGAGTTGCCTATAATAGCACAAGAAGTTATTTGGAGTCATAATGGCAGTAGATATGAATTAAATTCTTTAATTAGTGAAACATTTAATGGTATTGAGCAACGTCCATTAAAAGCTCATAAGCTTTTAGCAAAAATTGATTTACCAATGATAACTACCAATTATGATACTTTGATTGAAAAAGCATTTGCAAATCGCGGAAAAAAATTACAAAAAATAGTACACGATAAACAAATTCCACTAGCAACAGATTCTTATTTAATTAAAATTCATGGATGTGCAGAAGAACCTGATACATGTATTATTACAGAAAAAGATTACTATAGATATATTTATTCGGATAATGAATTAAAAAAATTTGTCAGAACAATATTTACTAAAAATCGTATTATATTTATTGGATACTCACTTACTGATATTAATTTTCGTCTTCTCTTATTAGATTTAAAAACACGTCTTGGAACGAATATAGCGAATAGCTACTTTCTTACTCATAACCCGCAAGAAAATTCTTACGAGTACAAATTCCTATGTAAAGAACTTAATGTTATTCCTATTGTAGGAGATCTAAATGATTTACTAAAAGAAATATACAATATTAGTACATGTATAAAACCTTGTACTTATTCGGAGTATTATAGCGAAGATTATTTTAGTGACTCTGAGAATTCTAAAATTTCTCTTGATAATTTTGCAGCTGAAAAAATTGCTAATGGATTAAAGAATAATGATATACCTCCAATTATTTTAGATAAAAATATCACCAAACTGGTACATGAAAAATTGTCTGACTATAAATATAGCATTAAAAAAAAGGATAATATGGTTCTTGTACCCAAAGGAAGTTTTATTATGGGAGGGAGTCGTTCTGGTAATGAGGTTATACGCATTGAAAACATTCCTTATGATTATTACATTGATGAAACACCAGTGACTAATCAACAATACAGAAAATTTTTGAGTGATTATTTTTTAGATAAACATATTTATTGCCATAAAAATGAACCTAAAAATAAAGATCATCATCCTTACGCCGATTATGATTATACTAAAATGTTACAGTATATTGAAGGTAACTGGATACCAGACGATTATTTTACTAATTCTAAGTATGATGATTATCCAGTCGTATTAATTGATTGGTGGGATGCATATGCATATGCTAAGTGGGCTGGAAAAGAATTACCTACAGAGTTAGAATGGGAAAAAGCTGCGAGAGGAATTGATGGCAGAATATATCCATTTGGCGATAATGTTAATGTAGAAAATTGCTCGGATTACTGTAATGTTTTAGAATCTAATATAAAAAATCCAACATCAACACATAAATACACAAAAGGTATTAGTCCATATGGTTGTTATGATATGAGCGGAAATATATGGGAATGGTGTAATGATGACTTTACTCCAGGTTCTCCATTCTCTTCTAAGTTGTTAAAAGGTGGATCATCTATACGAAATTATATAAAGGCTTGCCCATCAATAAGAAATTGTAGAGAACCAAACGAACGCTGGATATGTCGTGGATTTCGATGCGTAATTAGAATGGGAGAAGATATTTAATGAAAAGAAATGGAATATTTTTAAATGATAGATTGAGAATATCGCTAACCGATAATTGCAATTTTAAATGTAAATACTGCAGTAATGAAGGTCAAAAACATAATACAAATTCGTTTATTGATGTTGATTTTTTAACTAATTTTTTTGATAAAATAGTATTAGAGAACATATATCTAAAAAAAATCAATCTTACTGGTGGAGAACCTTTATTACATAAAGAAGTGTTGAAAATTGTTTCCAAGGCTTCAAAAGTTTGTGAAAATATTACTATTAATACAAATGGAAGTTTATTAACAAAACAATTAGTTGATGATTTAATAAATTCAGGGGTAACCTGCATAAAATTCGGTGTTGATAATCCTTTTAGTGAGTTTTCTAAGCCTATAATTAATGATGTGAAGATTCATTGTGAAGAATTGAGAGAAATAATTCTATATACCGTAAAAAAAATTCCTAGAAGTTCTTTAAACATTGTTGTTACTAGATATAATATTAGCGATCTACACAATATAATTAAATGGATTATTGATAATTCTATAAACAATGTAGAGTTTATAGAATTAATTGATTTTAATTTTGAAACACGTACTCCATTAATTGGAGATGAACCATATAATTTTATTGATTTAATTCGCAGTTTAGATACTTATTTTTATGATATTAAATATAATGAAAATTTAGCAAAATATATAGCCTACCATAGTAGTGGACTTATTATGCAATTTGCCGAGGATTTCTGTAAACATCGCGTTTGTGCAAATTTATGGACTAGGGTAGACTCTAATGGCTGTTTTTCTCCATGCTTAAAATCTAATGATTCGTATCCAATTGATTTAAATGATAATTTAACTAAACAATTGTTAAACCAAAAGAGATTATATTGTAATAGTTTATCTAACTACATACCTCGTGATGCAAATGGAAATATAGCTTCTTATCTTCAGAAGAACATTAGAAATCCCGAAGAATATTTAACCAAAAGCTTTACTGACCTTGATATATGAGATAATAATCGAATGCCATTCATTGAGAAAGGGTGTAAAATGAATATTTTATGTGAATTAGACTTTAATGACTATTGTGAACAATGGGAAAAAGAGTTGCGCATTGCAAGCAGAGCTATTATTGAATTAAATAATAAACTTGTTCTTATCAAAAGTGACAAGTATGGAGAGTATAAATTCCCAGGTGGAGGAGTAAAAACAAATGAATCGATATATGATGCACTTGTTAGAGAAACCACTGAAGAGACAGGTTTAGGAATAGATTTGACTACCATAAAAGAATTTGGAGCAATAATCGAAAAAAGAAAAAAATTTGGACATAATACAATTTTATATCAACTTTCATTTTATTTTAAGTGTAACGTTACAGAAAAAATCAGTACCACATCATTGGATGCATTTGAAAAAGAGTTAGGTTATAAGTTGGTTATAGAAGATCCTTCAATTGCACTTAAGAATAATAACGAAAGAGTTTTTAATTCAAATATACCATGGGTTAAAAGAGAATCTTTCGTTTTATCATTATTGAATAATAGATATAAATCAATTTAAGTCTCATTTTTTAAAGATGATTCAACATCAAACTCAAATTGAAAATCGCAAATCTATACCATTACTCTTTTTTATTGATTTATTTTTTTAATCAAAATTTACATTTCCGTACAAAAACCTTTAATTTATAAACCTATATTACCATTACTTACTTGGTATAACCAAGAAGATAAACCTTATCTGAGAAATTAGCCTTTATTTATATTATTGAGTCGATACAAATGTAAAATCTATATTGACTTATAATTTTTTATCGAATATAGGCTACTTTGGTGGATGTGTCCATATGAGATGATTACAGTGTTCATCAGCACAGTTCGTTTTTTATATAGCCAATGTTTTCAAGACGTATTTGCTAGGTTGATTATTCTTATTCCCTTTTTCTTTGCCATACGGACGGTCTGACCTGTTCCGCTCCGGATTCTGTTATCATGATAGCACACACAGCAGTCGGCAAGCTCTACAAGGCGAGCATTACATACTTTCATGCAGCCGTCATAATAATAATCTGATGTGTATTCTACCTTATCGGCATCATTTAGGATAGTTTGGTATTCTGCTTTCTGTGTATCATTCCATTTGATAGTCTGTTTCTCCGAGGAACATGGGAGTACGAGGTGCGGTTTTATTTGCGGATATGTCTCACGCAGTTTTAGGACAGCTTCGGAAGCCAGTAAATCTCAGCCCAAAGCTCCATCCGCATAAAAATTAATAGCACCGTTCTCAATCAGATAGGTAAGAGTCTCATTAAAGCGTGACATAAGTTCATTCGCGACTTTTATTTTCCTGTGACCTGTGAAGCAGACCGATTTCATAGCAAACCCTCCATTCATTCCTATTATATCATCTTTTTACAATATACGCAAGTACGTACACGCAAAAACGTATAAAAAGTTTATGATAAGAAAAATGATATAGGGTGGGTGAGGATATGTCAGCAGTGAAAAATGCTGTTGTGCAGCGTTTCAGGAATATATGCCAAGATAGAGGAATAGCCACAAATGAGCTTGCCAACAATCGGGGGTTACGCTGTCAACTGTTTACATCCTGTTTAGTGAGGAACGTCAGAAAGTGTATATTACTACTATAAAGATTTTGTGTGATGGTCTTGAAATCTCCCTCGGTGAGTTTTTTAGTTCTCCAAAGTTTGATAGTTTAGAGCAAGAGATTGAATAGAGCAGAATTGCATAGTAAAGGGAGATTATCTATGAGTGATTGCAAATCTAATTTAGAATACAATGATGAGGCGATTAAACTGCTATTAGATACTGCAATAAGTGAATATAATAACGAACACAATAGGACTTCAGTAATTGATAGTAAGGTTAGCATATCACTGCCAATTGTTTCAGCGTATTTTTTATCATTAGCTTCTGCAAATGATTATAAGTTAATAGTTGAAATGCCTATTATAAAATTCACAGATGGGTTACTCATGGTACTGTTACTTGTTTCGTATATATTTAGTTTAATTTTTGCTTTAATTGCAGTTCTTTATTTGATAGATGCTATTAAGACACGAGATTATAAAGTAATACAGCCTTCTGCACTATATGACAATGATTACTTAAAATTTGATCACAAAGTAATGTCTATAAAGCTAATCAAATTATATATTGAAGCGTTTGAATCAAACAAAGCAAAAAATGATTTACGTATTCCGATGTATAGTAATGGCTGGCATTTTACAATAAAATCTATTGTTTTGCATGTCATATCTATAATTTTAAAAAATTTTGCTTAATGAAGGGAGGTTATTAGTATGTCAGATGAGGCTAAGGAAATCTTACAATCTTTGCAACAAAATACTTTACCGCCATTGACATCAAACTCAAGCAGTTCACCCACGCAAAACAATTCAAGCAATGGAATGACAACGGAACAACGCGGTACCATTAACTCATCATTTGGATTGCAAACTGTTACTGAAAGTTACCATTTTAGCAGTAACAATGACTCAAATGATACAAAATAATTATATAATATAAAAATCACCATTTTTCCTATTTAAAAAATGGTGGTTTTTATATTATACTTATACTTTTTATCGAATATAAGCTGCTTTGGTTTGTGTGTCCATATGAGATGATTACAGTAGTTCCGACGTCGGAATGTCCAAGCAGCTCCGACACAATTTTTATATCCACGCCTTTAAGAATAAGCGATGTTGCAAATGTGTGACGGAGGGAGTGGACTATATCATCATTATTTTTTATGTAACATCTGTTGAGGATATTGCGAAAGTATTTATGCATATTATGCGGAGAAACAATGGTGTGATTTGCAGTTGCGATTACACGTTCATCGTCTCCTATTATATCCCGGAGAGCGTGGAGAGCCTCAATAGCCTTGCTGTTCAGATTTATGTATCTGATAGATTTTTTGGTTTTGGGAGTTTCCTGTTCCTCTATGATGTAGTTGGAAGAAGAATCCGACTGCCTGTTTTTATGTTCAGAAACATTGCCATGAATATAAATGGTGTTCGTTTCAAAATCAACATCTTTCCATTTGAGATAGAGAGCCTCTCCAAGCCGTATTCCAGTATTGAGCATAAGCAGAAAAGCATATCCGTAACGATTCACAGGCTTGCCGTTTCCGTATGTACGCTTGCATTCGTCCACAATTGCAACGATCTCGTTGGGAGTGTAGGAACGAATTTCTTTTGTCGGGTTGTTGCTCATAGCTGCCTTTGTGGGCAGAGTTACAGCAATAACAGGATTTCGGGTTATTTCGTTCCGAGCCAGACCGAGGTTCAGGCAGGAATTCAGATTGTTGTACGCCTTTTTCATTGTGGAATAAGAATGAGTTTTTGCTATGCTGTTTAACATCTGCTGAACATCATTTGCGGTGAGAGCCTGAATCTGCAAGTCTCCGATGTATGGGTAAATCTGATACTTGCAGCTTTGCTCCACACGATCAAAGCTTGCAGGCTTAAGCTCATTGATCTTGACCGTATAAAGCCAGTGATCCATATAATCCTTAACGCTCATTTTGCAGATATTTGAGAGGTCAAACTTTGCAGCCTCCTCTCGAATTGCTTTTGCCTTTTTTCGTGCCTCTGTTTCGGTTGCTCCGTAAACGGATATACGCTTTCCGCTGCCAACGGACACTTTTATCTCATAGCGGTTATCCGTTCGTTTTGGAATTTTCGTCATTGTCTATGTCCTCCTTTCACAGAATATATGTACGTCCTGCATATTTTTCGCACCAGTTCTCAAACCTTTTTACGTCAATTCTCAATGAACCGCCGATTTTTATCGAGGGGAAGGTTTCAGATCTGAACAGCTTGTACACTTGCGATTTTCCGATATGCAGAATGTTCATTACATCTTCGGGTGTGTAAAAGTCGGTAGGGTAAGTTTTTGTTGTTGCCATAAAATTTTTCTCCTTTCAAAATCACTATGTTGCCTGAATTCTTGACAATCGCCTTCAAATGACGCAGATTAGCCGTTTTCTAACCTTGACATCTGCTTGACAATGCCTTGACAATCAAGATTTGTCATAAATAAGTTTGGGGTTAATGTTATAAATTCCATATTTTCTGTTGGGTTTGGATTTATCATCAGCCTGAAATCCGATATATTTATGTTCTTCCAGAATAATGAGAGCCTCGTCAATTTCTTTTCCCGAATACTTTTGGCAGAATCGCTTTATATCCCTTGAACGATATGATGTGCATTTGTCCTTTCGGGCGTTGGCGATTATCCGATCAGCGGTATATTCGGCAACGGTCAGATCGCTGCTGGTATTAAAAATAATTTCGTTCTGATTGTCGAAATACCTTGCTATCTGTATCGCATTCTCCACCGTCTGAACGCCGACAGGTTCGGAAATGCTATGTTCACACAAATGGATCAGACCGCATATCCTTGCCGTTTTTCCCGGCAGCTTGCTTAAAAAAGTCCTGTTTATACTGTATTTCCCCTGCTGTCCGATTTTGTATTCTATTTCATCATAATATTTGACGAATGTTTCAAATGCGGCAGGGGAAAGTGTGAGAATATTATTACTGTCGGGCAAATCCAGCAGCTTGTTGATGATCGTGCAGTAATTTTCTTTAACCCTGCTGTCCGCAGCCGATGTTGAAAGTGTGCGTTTTCCGCATAGCGAGGGTGGCTGGCAATATAAAAATCGTTGTGTAAGACCTTTTCCTATAAAACGTTTATCTCCTACAAAATCCGTAATTACCGAGGGTTGACAGCATATTCCGAATGTTATCAGAGGACGGTTCAGCTTTATGCTGCCGCTGTTTTTGCGGTCAATGGATATGGGATAACCGTCATAGGAGCTTAAATAGATGTTTATATTGGCTTTGCCGTTGTTGTACAGACCGCCCATAACATCAAACATTCCCTCATCATATAAAAGTGCGATCTTATCGTTATTCAATGCCATTATTGAGGCTACTGCCTCGGCGGTACAGTCTGTTGTAATAAGCCGCATTTCATTTTTGGGGTTTTCTTTCAGCTTGCTGATTTCGGACTGGATTTTGTCGATTTTTGTATCGTCCGCATTGTTAGCTATCAGGGCGTTCTTTTGCGCCTCCAGCTTTGCCAGTTTGTTTCTGTAGGCGCATATTTCTTTTGCGTGGGCGAGGTTGTAGTCGTCCACATATTTGTTTATGGGTTGCGTAAGAGCAGAGAACACCGCAGATTTTCTTTCTCCCGGTTCTGCTACCACCGATATGTACAAATTAAGTTCCTCACACCATTCAGGCGTTATGCCTATCCTTGTTTTCCCTTGCGCGCAGGCTGCAAGTGTGGATAAAGAAAGTGCAGCAGGCATATCGGGGTGTACCTGAACGGTTTTCGCAACATAGTCTGCATATTCCCTTATGCTGTCGGGCAGAGCCTTTAGCGGAAATTCAAGCGGCGGTGTTGTGGTTGTAAGAGGAATTATATCCTCCAGAAAATAGTAAGACATTTTTGTTTTCCCTTCTTTCGTTATTGACAAATAATAATTTTTGTGATAAAATATAGAAAAAATAAAAATATATATTCTTATTAGAAAAATTAATGATTATTTTTTCTTATTTATGATTATAAATGCTTTTCAAGAAAAATTCAATAGGTAAAAATTACAGTTTTATTCTGGAATTAATGTGCAAAAGCAACAAATTTATTTATAGGAGTAGCGGTTATGGTCTTTTCTGAAAAGATAATGGTACTCATCAACGAAAAAGGGATTACCCAAAGTCAATTTATAAAAGATTTGAATTTAAGCAGTAGTGCTGTACAGAATTGGCGCAGACAAGGTTCAAGACCTCGTCCAGAAACTATGAAAATGATAGCTGAATATTTTATGGTGGATAGACACAGCCTTGAAAATGATTCTATGCCATTAGCACGTTTATCCGCAGAGGATATGGACATTCTATCAGAGAATTGTCATAAAAGTCCTGCATTGAATCAACGCATATCTGCAATGGAAAGCGAATATGTGATTACGGAAGAAATGATTGCAAGGTTTTCAAATCTTCTGGACGCAAAGTTTACGTTCCTCATAAATACATCTGAAAAAGAATACAATCCTGCCGTTCACGCTCTGAACGACAGAAAAGATGTGGACTTGAATGGGATATATGATATTTGTGAGCTTGCAGACAGCTATGCCTCTGATGATCTTTCAAAGAACATAATGACACAGATTTCACGCATTATAATGTATCGGGTAAAGACATATCTGCCAGACTACAAGGACAAGGCTAAAGACGATTATTACTACTGGAGAGATGTTCTCCACATAAACTATGACAAGGTGAAATATCTTTTGTTTCAGCCGACCGCAAATGCAGGAATGAATTATGGATTTAATCTTTCGGAACTGCTCCGCATTCGCAGGATAACAGGTATCAGTTTGAAATTTCTGATAACAGGAATCGGAGAGCCTTTTCCTGATGAAACAGTAAATGCTTGACGTCAAGGTACTGTCAAGCAAATGTCAAGGTTATGAAATGGCTTGATTACGCCGTTTGAAGGCAATTGTCAAGAATTCAGGCAGCATAGAGAAATTGTCAAGGGGTATTGATTTCTCACAAAGAGCGTGGTATAATAAGGGTAACAGGACAGGAAACAAGGTGATACCGATGAGCATTCAGCCGAAAACAAAAGAACAGCAGCACGAAGAAAATCTGAAAACCTTACGGGCGTTACGTCCTATTGATGATGATTTTATGCGTGAACTGTTCCGAAATAATCTGCCGTTGGCACAAATGGTTTTGAGGATAATAACCGGTATCGAGGATTTAGTTCTTGTTTCCGAAGAAACACAATACGATCTGAAACGCCTTGTGGGAGCAAGGTCTATCTGTCTTGATGTTATGGGTACTGATAGTACGGGGCGAATGTTTGACATTGAAATCCAGAGAGAAGACAGCGGAGCTGATCCACACAGAGCAAGGTATCATTCAGCAGCTATGGATATTGAAAATCTGGATAAAAATCAGAAATTCAGCGAACTGCCTGATACATACGTTATTTTTATTACCGAGAATGACGTTTTTGGTCAAGGAGAGCCGATATATAAAGTTGAGAGGATTATTACAACAACGAACAAACCCTTTAGTGACGGTGAGCATATTCTGTATGTAAACGGAGCATATGAGGGTGATACGGAGATTGGGTGGCTAATGCACGATTTCCGCTGTTCCAACGCCGATGAAATGCATTATGAACTGCTTGCTGAAAGAACACGTTATTACAAAGAAGATCCGAAAGGAGTGAGCAATATGTGTAAATTAATGGAAGATAGAGCTGTTGAAATTGAAAAAATGACATCATATCAAATTGCCTTGAAAATGCTTACGAGAGGCAAAGACACATTTGACGAGATTGCAGACCTTACAGGGCTTACCATTGATGAGGTAAAGGAGCTTGCCGAGGAGAACAATATCGTTACAGTTTGAGAAAAAAGAACGGATAAATCTGATACGACTTATCCGTTCTATGTATATGTGAATTTTTTTATTCTGTCGTCAAAGTGTCGTCATTTTCAAAAATTGATGTCTCAAATGACGTAATATAGGCGTTAATTCCTAAAGAATTCGTCGCCTCCAAAACCGCGTGCCGAGGGTTCGAATCCTTCTGCCCCTGCCAAACAAATGCCGTAAATAAGCCATTTACGGCATTTTATTTTTTGTAAACTATGCGTTTGGGGTTTATTTGGGGCTTGCCTTGTGCACCTTTTGTGCACCTTTAGTTACCAATATAACGTGGTTCAAAGCACGTATTTACCGCATTTAAAGATAATTCAGAATATTAAAGGTGACCAAAAGTAACCAAAGGTAGCTAAATTAGCTTTACGCTTTCAAACAATACCTATTAAGACTCCAAATTATAAACAGCGCCCATAAGTTAGAAGAATTTAACTTATGGGCGCATTTTTATTTGATTTTGCACCTTTGTGCACCTTATAGTATTATAACTATCAAATGTCCCGTTAAAGCCGCAAATGGTGAAAACTGTGCTGCTCTGTCATGCATTGACATTTGAGGGTGAGTTGCCGAAACGTGGTGCGGCATATTTATAATATCATCATACTCATTCATCAGGCTTTGTGTCCTCCTATTTGATTGTTCCGGCTGACCGTTGTTGCGCCCTCCTGCAAGTTCATGCCCCTTAAAACGGCGTTTTTGCCGTATTTTTTCTTCATTTTCAGAATTGCCTGCTGCATATTCTTTTCCTGTATGTCTTTTTCTTCTTCCTTTTCCCGCTGGGAATAATCTGTGAATAGGTCAAGCTGCTCGAATGAATTTTCATTTTGGGCAGCTTTTTCGTCTATAACACGATTCGCCACCACAGTTACACGTCTGACAAGCAGATTTTTGTCAGCGATCCGTTCAAAAAGTTCCATAGCAGCATTGACAATAAGCCTTGCGGAAGATGTGTGTTTTTCAAGGTTTATCGTTCCATGAGCGTGTTTGGGAATTTTTCTTCCGTAACGATCTGTTGTAACCTCTCCTTTGTAATAGGTGCTGATTTCAGGATTTGTAAGATTTTCAATGTCATATCCGAGGGTTAAAACTATCTGATTGGTTACAAGCCCCTTATCAACAAGGTCAAGGGAAAGCAAATCTGTCATTTCACAAACAAAAAGCCTTGTTTTTTCGTAATCATAAGGAAATCGCAAAACTTGTCCGCTGCTAATGCTGTTGTTTTCAGGCTTATATGCCTTAATATCAGCAATAGTGCAGGGGTCCCAGCCCCACGCATGGTCTATGAGAAGCTCGGCATTTACCCCGAACAATTTATATAACAATTCCTCGTTTTTATAAGAACCTATCTTTCCAACGGAACATCTCGCAATATCGCCCATTGTGTAAATACCGTATAATATATTCCTATTACTACAAAAAGCGCAGGCTAAAATGAGTCTGCGCTTTTTTGCTTTTATGGTAAAATCTTACTGACGATTTTAACAAAAAATGAACAATTTTTCTCTTAAATTGTTCTTGACATATCAAGAACATTTGTGCTATAATGATATTACACTCTCAAAACAAATGTTCGCAAAGGGGGACAATTGTAACAGAATAATGGGTAAAGGGGATTTGCAAGCAGAAGCCGAAACGAGAACGGAGGACATTGCTATGAAATTGTCAGTTATTATGGAAATGGTCAAAAACGACTTTGAGGTTATTGGATTAAGTATGGAAGGCACATACAAAAAGGCCGAAATACTGCTGAAAATGTACCGTCGAATGTGTTGGTGTGTTGATTCAGAAATTGATGATATTACATACAAGAATTGCCTGCACCAAAATGAAACGCTCATATATCTTCTGGATTTTGTCCCTGAAAAGGAACTTAATGCTTTTACGGAAAGAGCGAAAAGCCTTATGGAATCGCGGATTTTATTGCAGCTTGTATATGACGCCGTTATTAAAGTGAAAGAATATCCTGATTACGGACAGTCATATTATGACATCATAGACCTAAAGTACCTTAATAGTCAACGATATACGAATGAAGAAGCTGCGGAAATTCTCGATATGGATAGGAGTACATTTTGCAGAAAGCGCAAGGAAGCAGTATATCTGATCGGATATGTTCTCTTTGGTTTTGTTATGCCGGATTATATTAAAACGCAGGGTGATGAAATATAAGGCGTTAAAAATGAGACGGTTTTAAGACTACTTTGCAACTAAACTGCGACTAAATTGCCACGCCAGTGATATTGTAATGAAACTTTATATGTGTTAAAATGTGTACTGTGGAGAAGTACACGTAAAATTAAATAAGGGCTTAAAGCTCCGTATTTTATGTTTTTACATAAGATACGGGGCTTTTTTTATGCCCATTTTTAAGGCTATGCTGAACGGCATAGCTTTTTTGTGTACGATCCTTAATTCACCTGAAAGGAAAGTACACATTATGAAATGGTATAGGGAACGCTATCCATAATTTACCTTCAAAGTTTAAATCATTGCTAAAAAATTATTTTTTAAAACTTTGGAGGTAATTATTATGTCAAGGAAAAATAAAGTATATTTTGTTAAAGTTGGAGAAAATCAAAATCTTATTCGTATTTCTGATTTTTACAAGAAAAATTGTTCAGAGCAAAAGTATTCAATAGTTAATGACAATGTACTTACATATCTTATTAACAAAAAAAGGGAAGAAAAAAAGAAGGAGTTAAGGGATTATAGAAATCTTGCACCATTTGGACTTGATGAAACATATTTAGCTGAACTTTGCGGAGTGTACGTTGAATCTGCGGAGGATTCGATGTAATTATTCAGCTTATCTTATATACCGGAATGAGAAGGGGAGAGGCACTCGGATTAGAGTGGGAGGATATTGATTTTACCAATAATGTCATAACAATAAGACATACATTACAATATCTTCCGGAAAAAGGGGTGTTTGAAGAAGAAACAAAGAACACCTCATCTATGCGGTCAATTAAGGTGGGACAAGATTTGATTGATATTCTTAATGATTTCCGCGAATGGCAGGATAGTGAAAAGGAAAAAGCAGGAGAGTTTTGGACAGAGTGCAAGAAAATTTTCACAGCAAGAGATGGTAGACCGATAAATCCGTGTACGGTAACATCATGGTTTCATAATTTTGTTGCGTCAAATAATCTTCCGCAAATTTCAATTCATGGTCTGCGTCACTTCTACGCAAGTGCCTTAATCAATGAGGGTGTAGATGCGGCAGCAGTTTCCGGAGCTTTAGGACATTCAGTCATAAGTACCACTTTAAATTTATATTCTCATATGTTTAGAGAAAATCAGGTCAAAGCCTGTGACGCTGTTGCAAATGCCCTCAATTTTACAAACAGTCCGAAGCAGCCTATATCCGATAACGTCATTTCAAGGGGGAACATCACCCTGCACAGCAAGACAGGATAAGTTATGGCAAGTTAGAATAAGTCCCATGTAAGTCCCAAAGGCTTAAATCCGCATAAAATAAAATCAGCAAACCGCGTATCTACGTGGTTTGCTGATTACTAAACTGGTGACCCGTACGGGAATCAAAAATCCCCCCGCACTTTTTGCGGTATATCATAACTTGATGAAAACCACGCAATTAAGCCATTTGAGAGGGATATAACGTA
>JAFLUH010000033.1:6196-22501 GCA_022508895.1 Oscillospiraceae bacterium | reverse complement strand
GAAGCGGAGCGGCTCATGTTGAAGGTCACCATGCACTGATACTGGTTCCAGATATTCACCATTCTGTTCAGCTTTTCGTCGGGCGAATTTACGCTGTACTGTCTGAGAACGTTGTTCCAGTATTCCTTCAAGCCGTCGAACAGCTTTTCTGCCTTTTCAACGGTATCGCACTGTGCGATCATTTCCTGCGCCTTTTTCTTGTTTACGATATTTTTCTTGCTGTTTGCGGTGGTGATTATCTTGTCGTTATCCGTCAGGTCGGGAGCGAATTTCTCCTCAAATTTATTCTCAACATAGCCTAACAGGAAGATAAGGTCTTTGCTCTCGCCCGCCTGCAATTCAAGCTCCATATAGTGAGAAGCGATGGGCGACCAGCCGTCCGCAACGGAGTTGCTCGCCTTGCCGTTTTCGACCACCTGCGGCTCGCCGAACCCGTTGTACAGCCCGAGGAAGCTCTCCCTGTCGGTGTCGAAGCCCTGTATCGGCGCATTAACGCTGTAGAATGCATAGTGGTCACGGCGCTCTTTATATTCGGTCTTGTGGTAGATAACGCTGCCGTCTATCTCGACTTCGCCTGTATTGAAGTTGCGCTGGAAGTTGGTGGTATCGTCGTTGGCGTCCCACAGGCACCATTCCAGCATACTCCACAGCTTCAGCTTCTTGGCGCCGCCGCTGTTGTTGGTGATAGTCAGCCTCTGCACCTCGCCGTTGAAGCCGACGGGAACGAAGAACTTCACCTCTGCCTTAACGCCGTTCTTCTCGCCGCAGATAACGGTATAGCCCATACCGTGGCGGCAGGTGTAGTTGTCCAGCGGCGTCTTTACGGGCGACCAGCCGGGGTTCCAGACGGTGTCGCCGTCCTTGATGTAGAAATAACGTCCGCCCATATCCACGGGGACGTTGTTGTAGCGATAGCGGGTGATGCGGCGCAGCCTTGCGTCCTTGTAGAAGCCGTAGCCGCCTGCGGTGTTGGAAATGAGGGAGAAGAAGCCCTCGGTACCCAGATAGTTTATCCAAGGGTAGGGCGTTTTGGGGGAGGTGATGACGTACTCACGGTTGAGGTCATCGAAGAAGCCGAATTTCATGGGAATGAACCTTTCCTTTCATAAGTTTCGGGTATGCTTGTACTTTTAAGTATATAACATTTTACAAAAAATAGCAATAGGAAAAGACAAAAAAGACAGGCAGAAATTCCCGCCTGTCACAGCTTGCCGAAAAACCTCCCTTCGGTCGGATTTTCCGACAAGCTGCCTAAAAATCGGAAATCCCGCTTTGCGGGATTTCTCGATTTTAGCCGCTCTGTGAGCGGCTCTGATTTCAAATGAAGGGGGAACCCTGATGGTTCCCCCTTCAAACTTCCCCTTCCTTTCGGAGTTCTTCTACAGTTTGAGACAGGCAGAAATTCCCGCCTGTCATTTCAAGTAAGTCTGCGAAGCAGACTCCACTACTGTTTACTGTTTACTGTCAACTGTCAACTAAGCACGAAGTGCTTCTATTGGGTTCAGCCTTGCCGCCTTCATTGCAGGGTAAGCGCCGAACACCGCCCCCATCGCCACCGAGAACGCCAGCGCCATCATCACCGCCTCCATCGGCGCCGCAAAGGGCAGTCCCATCACTGCGCAGCCTGCCCCGCAGACTCCCAGCCCCAGCGCCGCACCCGCCAGACTGCCCAGCCCTGTAAGCATTACGCTCTCCAGCAGAAACTCCATCATGATATCGCTGTTCTTAGCCCCGACAGACTTCTTTATCCCTATCTCCCGTGTCCTTTCCCCCACGCTCACCAGCATGGTAGTCATGACCGTTATCCCCGACACCACAAGGCTTATCCCTGCGATAAGGGAAAGTGCGGTGGTGATTATCCCGAGGATATTGCTGAGCTGCCCCTTCTGGCTCTGGAAGTTGGTGATAGTCAGCCCGCCCTCGCTGTCCTTTATCTGATTTACCTTTTCCGTCAGTGCGGCGGTCAGCGACTCGTCCGCATTCTCACCGTCCAGCAGCAGGGCGATCTTGTCAAAGGTGGTTTTCCCGCTGATATCCTGCATAGTGCTGTAGGGAATATACACAAAATCAGGGATTATCCCCGACATCATGCTTTGCAGTCCCGTCATTCCCGACTTTGCCACGCCCACTATCTCAAACTCGTAGTACCCGCCGCTGAGCAGCAGCCGTATCTTCTTGCCCACGATATTGCTCCTGCCGTAGCTTTCCGTGGCGAGCACCTCGTCGATAACGCAGACCGCCGCATGGTTTTCCACGTCCTTTTCGCTTATCAGCCGCCCGTGCACCGCTTCTATCGAAATAATATCCTTAGCGTCCTGGTCCACGCCCCATGCGTAGCAGTCCAGACTTGTTTCCAGCAGCCTCGATTCGCTGACGGCAGCCATCAGCGGCATTGCCTTGTCCACTCCCTCCAGCCTTCCGAAGGCAGCCACGTCCTCCTCCGTGAGCGCTACGCCGTTGGTGCTGTCCACCAGCGCCGAGTTTATCCCCATAGTGACCATGGCGGAGGTGACCTGCTGAGTGCCTACCGAGCCTATCCCCGAAATAACGGTCACTGCAAACACGCCCACTGCCACGCCGCAGACGGTGAGCAGGGAGCGCCCCTTGCCCCTGCGTATGTTTCTTAATGTACGCCGAAATCCTATTCTCATTTTTATTGTCTTTCCTCCTTGATGAATGTCACGCTCCTACTACCCTTCCGTCGGAGATGCGTATCTGCCTGTCCGCAGTAAGCGCCGCCCTGTCGTCGTGTGTGATGAGCACCACCGTCTTGCCCGCCTTATGCAGTCCGTGCAGCATATCCATCACCAATCCTCCCGCCTTGCTGTCTAAATTGCCGCAGGGCTCGTCCGCCAGTATTATCGGTGCGTCCGCAGCCAGCGCTCTTGCGATTGCGACACGCTGCTGCTGTCCTCCCGAAAGCTCGGCGGGCAGGTGTTCAGCCCTTTTCTCCAGCCCCACCGACTTCAGTGCCTGCTCTGACAGCCTGCGCCGCTCCGCCGCCTCAACCCCCCGATATATCAGCGGCAGCTCCACATTCTCAAACGCCGTCAGCGTAGGTATCAGATTGAAGCCCTGAAACACAAAGCTTATTTTCTCGCTCCTTACCCTGCTCAGCTCCGCTCCGCTCAGTGCGGAAACGTCCGTCCCGTCCAGACGGTACTCCCCGACCGTAGGCGTATCGAGGCAGCCGATAATGTTCATCAGCGTGGTTTTCCCCGACCCCGAGGCTCCCACGATAGCCACGAACTCCCCCTGCTCCACGCTGAGGGAAACTCCGTCCAAGGCGCAAACCTCCTGTCCCGCCGAGGAACTGTATATCTTAGTCAGCTCCCTTATCCTTATCATTTTCATCATCTCTTTCGTCATAGTATACGCAGGGAGAGGAGATAACGTCGGTTATCTTCCCGTACTCCCTCAGACAGCAGTAGCCGTCCTTCTGGTGCTTGCAGTTTTCACTGCACAATATAAGATTCATGGTAATTCTCCTTTTTGAAAACTATGGAATTATTTTGTACCTTATTTTTTCAAATATCCTTAAATATTCCATTAAATTTTTGACAAACTAAACGAGTAAAAACAAAAGGAAGGTAACAAAGCTTATGACAAGAAAAAAACCGCCCATACTTAAAATGCTGATAATCGCCGCCCTGCTTTTCTCCGCAGGGTACATTGCCTTTCGGGTACCGCAGGCGGCGGAGAGCTTTCTCCCCTTTTCCCGCACCCTGAGAGCCGAGCGCTACACCTACGCTCCCACCGTCACCGCAAAGGGTACCATTATAAAGAGCGGCGGACAGTGGCTTGCCGTGGTGGCGGTGAACGAGGGGGACATTCTCTCGGTGGAAGCGGGGCAGCCTGCCAGACTGTCGGGCGCTGCGCTTCCCGACGGCGAATTTTCGGGCAAGGTAGCCTCGGTAAGCGACACCGCCTACACCTCCACCTTCAGCGCCGCTTCCGCTCCCGTAACGGTGGTGGACGTGACGGTGAACATCGACGAGGGAGACGAGGCGCTGCTTCGCTCAGGCTATTCGGTGACCGCTCAGCTCACCACAGGCGAGGAGCGGACGGTAAATATGCTCCCCTACTCGGTGATAGCTCAGGACGAGCAGGGCGAATACGTCTACGTCCTTGAAAACGGCGTTGCGGTGCGCCGCGGCATAGTGACGGGCATAGAGCTGTCGGACAGGACGGAGATAGTGGAGGGTGTGACGTCGGAGGACTTGGTGCTGACCAATCCCGAGACGCTGTTCGAGGGGGCGAGAGTGAGGACAGTGTACAGTGCATAGTACACAGTAAACATTAGCGGTGCGGCTTCGCCGCTGATTTAAATTTGCCGTGTGCGAATTTGAAAAAATTGCAAAAAAAGAGACAGGTGCAAATCAGCACCTGTCAATTTTTTAATCTGTCTGCGAAGCAGACTCCTTTACTGTGTACTATGCACTGTGCACTATCAATTGTAGTAAACCAGAGAGCCGTCGCTTTCAACACCGAACAGCACAAAATCCGAATAGAACACGTTGTCGAACAGGTCGTATATCTCGAAGGCGTAGTAGTAATCGCCCTCATACAGCATATCGTACTCTATTTCGGGGTCGCCGTTGTAGACGTAATCGTCTCCGTAGTAGTCCGCCACATACTCGCCCGAGTAAACGTCGTAAGCAGGATAGCAGGGGCAGACCCTGTCGCCCGATTTAAGCTGATAGACCTCACGGGAGGCGCTGCCGTTTGCATTGATGCCGTTCCATATACCCATGACCTCCGTGGTCATGTAGTCGTAGCCGTAGGTCTGCTTGATGCGCAGGTAGGTGTCCTCGCCGTTGACCTTTACGGGAGAGGTGTATATGTTGTAGCTGTCGCCGCTCCTTGGGTCGTAGCCGGTGTCGGTAAGATACACGCACAGCGGCTGTCCGTCAGGCAGCAGGAACCATTCTCCCGTGAAGCTGTCACGGCACTCGCCCGTGCTCCAGTCGAGGTCGACGTAGTCGTCGGTGCCCAGATCCAGCATATATTCGCAGTCGTCATAATCGTCCCAGTAGCTGAGCATCACGTTGCAGTAAACGGTGTCCAGAACGTTCAGACTATCCTCGGAAAGACGGAAGCAGTAGTATCCGTCATCGTCCAGATGAGGCGGGACTGTGAAGGTGATGGAGGAGTCGGTGTAGTCGAAGTTCAGGTCGTTGTCATAGTCGCTGTCCCAGTAATCGTATCCGCCGCCCCAGTCGAAGAAGCTGTTCCAGAAGCCCGAGCCGCTGCCCAGCCACCAGTCAAAGTCATAGCCGTCGGTGGAGCCGTTGTTGTCGCTGCCGTAGGCGCAAAGGTCCACCAGCCCGAGGTAGTAGGGGCTGACGCAGATATTTCTGAACACGTCCAGCTCGCTGCTGCCCTGCACGCTGAGGGGGTAGTACACGCTGAGCCCGCCTGAATCGTTGGAGTAGTAGCTGTCGCTCATATAGATAACGCAGCTTTCAAGCCGCTGTATAGCGGTGCCTGCGTTTGCGGAGCGGGAGGAGGTGAGCCGTATCAGGTCCTTCACGTCCACCATGTTGGTGTAGCCCTCGGTCCAGTTGTTGCCGCCGAAATTCATCGCCTGCTTTGCCGCCTTGATTATCTCGGTGGTGCCGCCGTTCTGTGCGTACTCGTAAATGTCCGCCGCATAAGCGTTGAACGCCCCGATGAAGTCGTCGATGCGGGAAAGGTCTATCACCGAAACGGGGGCTGCGTCATAGTACCTGTAACGGATACAGTCGTCGTAGTAGTAGTCGCATATGTACCTGCCCACCTGTGCGCCGTCCTTTGCGCCGTCGTTCAGTGCGTCGCCGAAGCATTCGTATTTCCAGCCCAGCCCCGACAAAAGGTCCTGAGACGCCACCATATATCTTGCATAAGGAACCAGTATGTTCGCCGTTTCCAGCGTTGCCATAATGCAGGCGTCAAAGCCGATAAGCTCGAAGCGGTCGGTCATCTCGCCGTAAACGGAGAGCAGTGCGCTGTCTATCTCCGCAAGGGTAAGGGAATCGTCGTAGTGCAGCTCGTCGAAGCAAACGCCGTTGATGCTGCCGCCGCCGTGATCCCAGAAGTCCAGCGCCATATACTGGGAGGGGTAATTCTTCACGCCCCAGCTTAAAAAGTCAGCCAGTGTGCTTGCGCTGCCCATGTTTCTGGAATCGCTGCATTCCAGCACCTCGGTGTAGCCGTTCTGTATAAGCAGCCGCTGGCTCTTTCTGTTCTTGCAGGTGGAGTTTTTCCACTCCCTTGCGCCGCCTGCCTCCACTACGAAGCGAAGGTCGGAGCAGCTCTTGGTAGCGTTCTGCATTTCCTTCATGTCGTCTGTTCCCGCGCCGTCCTCGCTCTCTAAATCGGCGCCGCAGAGGTACACGAACACTGTCCATACCCCGTCGTTCTTCATGGCGACTTCCTCGTCCCTCTCGACGCGGTCTATCTCAAGCTGCTGATCGTTGAAGTTCAGCTGAGTGCCTCTCCCGTCGGGATCGGAGCCGTCGGAGCTGTCGGAACCGCCGCCTCCGTGAACGGGAGGAGGGGTGAGCGGATCATAGGGCGATGTGTTGTAGCTCGGTCTGTCGGACAGCAGCATACTGGGATAGCAGCCGCTCAGCAGCATTGCTGCGCTTACCGTCAGAACTCCTGCTTTTATCAGCTTTTTGTTCATAGCTTTACCTTTCATGATATGTATTGTATTTACGGTTCCTGTTTATCTTCCTTTGTCTTGTCGCTGCCGTCCTTTTCCTTGTCGGATTCTCCGTCCTTTTCCTTGCCGTCCTCCTCGCTGCCTTCGCCCCGCAGCTTTTTGGGGGACTGATCCTTCACGCTGTCATGGTACAGCTTCACCAGCTTCACTATCTCCAGATCGTCCATCAGCAGCAGCTCGCCCGCCAGCTTGTCGTTGTGTCCCACGCCGCAGAGATATCCCGATACGAACAGGACCTTGCTGTTGCCCTTTTCGTCTATCATGCTTATCTCGTCCACCGCCTTCACGCTGTCCACGGTGAACGCCATGCAGGTATCCCGTGTGGAGGGGAAGCTGAGGTTGATTATCATGGGGGTGAGCGTTTCACGGATACTCTGGGATATCCCGTCGATGCAGCTTACTAACTTCTGGCTGTGCTTTTCCGCCTGCTCCAGCAGCTCCGTGGCAGCCTCGTCATATTCGCCGTCCTGACCTCTCAGAGCGTCTATCCTTTTGGCAAGCGAGTGCACCTCGTTGTGGGGCGCTTCGGCGTTCTTCAGCTCAGCTGAATAAGGCGAGCCTTTCCTCACATAATCGTAATACCATCTTCCGAAGAAGCAGCCTGTCGCCTCCAGCGGCATGGGGAAGCGCTTTCCGCTTTCCACGCAATGCCTGAGCAGGCTCATCCACCTGAGATGCTCCTCCTTGTTTTCCTCCAATATTCCTATGACTGCCTCCGCCTCTTTATCGGCGCTTGGACAGCCTAAAAGCTTTCGGGTGTTCAGAACGGGGAAAACCTCGCCTCTCACTCTTACTGCACCCAAAAACAGCTCAGGTGCGTTTGCCACACGAATAACGGGGGGTATGCTCATTATTCCCGTCACCAGCCTTGTGCTGACGGCGTAAAGCTGTCTGCTTATCTCAAAGATGACCCAGGGAAGATCGTTGTTGATGTCCATGAGAGCTCCTTTCGGTTTTAACGTTCCTTTTTTTGTCGGCTTTTAAGTAAGTATATCATATTTTCGCAGATTTTTCAACAGAATATTTACGAATTTTTACTCACGCAAAACCTATTTACAACTCCGACATTTTGTGATACAATAAAACTGATAATACGGCACCGCCGAAAAACCGAAAGGAAGAACACCATGAAAAACGTACCAACCGTAAAGCTTGGGATCATCGCAGTATCCCGTGACTGCTTCCCCATGAGCCTGTCCGCTTCCCGCAGAAACGCAGTGGTAAAGGCTTACACAGGAAAGCACGGTGAGATCTACGAATGTCCCACCACCGTGGAAAACGAAAGAGACGCCATGAACGCACTGGCAGAGGTAAAAGAGGCAGGCTGCAACGCCCTCGTGGTTTATCTGGGCAACTTCGGACCCGAGACCAGCGAAACTCTGCTTGCAAAATACTTTGACGGCCCCGTAATGTACGTTGCGGCAGCAGAGGAAAGCTGCGGCAGCTCCCTTTGCGACAGCAGAGGCGACGCTTACTGCGGAATGCTCAACGCAAGCTACAACCTTGCCCTGCGCAACCTTAAAGCATACATACCCGAGTACCCCGTAGGCACTCCCGACGAGGTAGCCGACATGATAGCCGAGTTTATCCCCATCGCAAAGGCGATAATCGGCGTCCGCAACCTGAAGCTGATAAGCTTCGGTCCCCGTCCTCAGGACTTCCTTGCCTGCAACGCACCCATCAAGCAGCTTTACAATCTCGGAGCCGAGATCGAGGAGAACAGCGAGCTTGACCTGTTCGAGGCGTTCAACAAGCACAAGGACGACCCCAGGATCGCAGACGTGGTAAAGGATATGGAAAAGGAGCTGGGCGACGGCAACAAGATGGCAGGCATACTGCCCAAGCTGGCGCAGTTTGAGCTGACCCTCCTCGACTGGGCGGAGGAGCACAGGGGCAGCCGTGAATATGTAGCCTTTGCCAACAAGTGCTGGCCTGCGTTCCAGACCCAGTTCGGCTTTGTTCCCTGCTATGTGAACTCCCGCCTTACTTCGAGAGGTATCCCCGTTTCCTGTGAGGTAGACATCTACGGCGCTCTCAGCGAATACATCGGCACCTGCGTAAGCGGCGACACCGTAACTCTCCTTGACATCAACAACACCGTTCCCGCCGACATCTACGACGAGAACATCAAGGGCAAGTTCGACTACACCATAACCGACACCTTCATGGGCTTCCACTGCGGCAACACGCCGTCCTGCAAGCTGTCCTCCTACGCAATGAACTACCAGCGCATCATGAAGAGAAGCCTTGAGCCTGACAGCGAGCCTGACATCACCAGAGGCACCCTTGAGGGCGACATAGCTCCCGGCAATATCACCTTCTTCCGTCTCCAGTCCACCGCCGACGCAAAGCTCCGTGCTTACGTTGCACAGGGCGAGATACTCCCCGTAGCCACCCGCTCCTTCGGCGGCATCGGCATCTTTGCTATCGACGAAATGGCACGCTTCTACCGCCATGTGCTGATAAAGGGCAACTTCCCCCACCACGGCGCAGTAGCCTTCGGTCACTTCGGCAAGCAGATATTTGAGGTAATGAAGTATCTGGGCGCAGACGACATCGGCTACAACCACCCCAAGGGCGTTCTGTACTGTGGAGAAAATCCTTTCGGAAAATAAGACCCGATAACAGAAATCGGACGGAGCTGATTCCGTCCGATTTTTTTATTTTGTAAGCTCATAGCTCCCGTTTATCATTCCGCAGACAACGCCTTCCTCGACCTCACTCAGCACCACGGTGAACCAATGCTTTTTATTCATGTGGTAAGCAGGCGCAAAGCCTTTTATATCGCATATATGAACGATATCGTCGGGCTTGCCCTTCAGAACAAGAACATCTATCACCTTGTCTCCCGTCTGCCCGAGCTTGCTTTCGGGAACGTCCATTATTATCCCGTACCACTTGCCCTCGTTTTCGTGTCTCAGCACCTCATAGTCCGGATATTTCAGCCACAAATGCTCGGACACGGTGCCGTATTCTTCTTTTACATACTGCAAAACCTGCTGTCTTGTCATAACCTGTCCACCTCACTTTTTCACCCATGCCCTGTTGCTCAATGGCTTGCCGTGTCCAAAATAAATTGCTCTCTCACCTAAATCGCCTATCCTTTCGGCACTTTTCAGCATAACCTCCTTATCGTGATACAGCATTGAAACGGTAGGGTAAAACATATTCATCAATGCGTCGCCCACTATAAGAAATTTTCCGCCCACGTCCAATGCAATTGAACCGTCGGTATGCCCGGGAACGGCTAAAACCTTGGCATTTATTCCATAAGGCTCCAGCGTGTCTCCCTCATTCAAAAAAACAGTCGGCGTAAATTTCGTGAATTTTTCCGTACTTAAACTTTTTATTGAAACCGCCAGAACGATCTTACCCATAAAGCTCTCCGCCTCTAAGGACTGAGCAATATTATTGTCTATCAGCTCCAGATCCGCCTTGCTCATAGCTATGGGCACGTTCAGCTCTTTTGCCAGAAAAGCAGCGTTCTGTACATGGTCCAGATGCCCGTGGGTAAGTATCAGCAGCCGGATATTATACGGCTTGCAGGCGTTAAGTATCCTATCTCTGTATTTTTCACGGCAGGTGTCCACCAGCACTGCATTTTCTCCGTTTGAAACGATATAGCAGTTTCCGTTGCCGCATTTTATTCGCTGTACATTTTCCATTTTTAGTCAGTCCTTCCTTTTCAGATTGATCGACTTCGCTCAGAACAAGCTCAATTGCTCCCCTGCTCCCTTTTCCTCAAACCTGTTCAGATACCCGAATATCTCGTCGTTGTCATGCATTATCCCGTTCTCCTCACAAACCCGATGAAACAGCTCCATCAGCCTTTCGCCGTCGGGACTTTCTATCTCATACCTATCCCCATACCGCTGGATATACTTCTCCTTCAGCCTCGGAAACAGCCTGTCAAGCTGCTTATAATAATACTCTCTGTTCCCCTCTCTCAGCGTCATTCCTATCCCGAAGCAGATGACCCCCTTCACCTCAGCCCTTACGCAGTAATCCAATATCCCTCTGATATTCTCCTCGGTATCATTGATAAACGGCAGTATCGGCGACAGCCACACCACGGTCGGTATCCCCGCTTCTTTCAGCTTCATCAGCGCCTCGAACCGCTCCCGTGTACTGCACACATTCGGCTCTATCTTCCTGCAAAGCTCCTCGTCAAAGGTAGTCAGCGTCATCTGCACCACACACTTGGTCTTTTCGTTTATCGCCTTCAGCAGCTCCAAGTCTCTCAGCACAAGATTTGACTTGGTTATCAGCGTGAACCCGAACCCGTACTTATACGCCAATGCGAGTGCCCTCCGTGTATTCCCCAGCTCCTTTTCCAGCGGGATATACGGGTCGGTCATCGCCCCCGTGCTGAGCATACACCTGCTCCGCTTTCTCCTCAGCGTTTCTTCAAGCAGCTCGATTGCGTTGCCCTTAACTTCAATATCCTCGAACTCATGCTCCATACGGTAGCACTTGCTCCGTGAATCGCAGTATATGCAGCCGTGGGAGCAGCCACGGTACAGATTCATGCCGCCGTGGGGGGACAGTATCCCTTTTGCGGTCGCATAGTGCATTTTTTTGTTTGGCTCTGTCCCGACAAATGGTTGATTTTTCATAAAAACTGTTTACCGACCTCTGTAAAATATGGCACGATATAATCACGGAAAAGATCGTATGCTTTTACTTATCCTGATCCGTTTTTTCGGTATCGCTGCGATCTGTTATAACCTTTGCTTTTTCCGGCAGCAGGAAAAGCACTCCTTCCAGAATCAGAAGCAGTGTAACGGCAGCTCCTGTCAATGTGAAGGTGTCCGAGAGCGCCATGCCCAAAAATACAAATATTATTGGAGACGCCGACAGTATCGCCGCCGCGATCGAAAGAATGCCCGCAGTCCTCCCCAGTGCGTTGGTAGGTCGGGCAGTGTATATCAGCGTCAGCATGACCAAAACGCAGGTGAGCACCGCCGCGGGAAGGGGACCGTAGTATGCCCAGCCGAAGGGAGTGAGGGAAAAGTAGGAGTATGTGACGGTGAAGGTGGAGTCGGGTCCGTCGGCAAATTTCATTATCACGCCGTAGGGAAGACTTTCAAGAATGACGGCGATTATCGGTGCGATCAGGAGCAATAAACGTTTTTTTACCGAGTAATTCATAAAAACGCCCCTCTTTCTTAAAATTATTTTCAGTGATTTTTCTTAAATGTTCAGACTTTTGCAGGGACGGAGCCTTTCGTTTTACCCTTTCAGCATCTGCTCCAGCACGCCGTAAATATGATCAGGATCATCGGACTTAACACGAATGTCGTATACAATACCGTCATACTCAAAAATCGCATAATACGAATATTGCAGATCAAGCGAATGATCGTTCCGTGCGACCTGCACCTCTACACCGTTTATTGTGACTGTCTGCGTTGCTTTTTCGGTAAACACCCTATGCGCTTTCCAATCCTCCACCGTGGCGTCTCCGAACATACAGAACATCACCAATTTTTTGCCGCCTTGACTGTCCGAAATTATCATGGAATACCAATCGTCTGTGTTGGCAGGGTCGCCGCCTTGCAGGTAATAAAGGTCAATGTCTGCCCATTCAGATAAATCAAGGTTTTGCACAAGGATCTTCCCATCATACTCTGCAGGCAGGTCGAACACGCTTTCTATTTCGTACTCAAATGTGCCCTCTACGTGCGGGTCAGCCGCCTGACTTGGGATAAACGCCACCGAGATACGCAGAGCGGCGGCAGCAACAAGACACAACCCCGCCGCTATTGCTCCCCATTTCAGCCAGACCTTACCTGCACTTTTCTTTATCGTAACGTCAGGCGCAGCCTCGGCGATAAGCCGAGGGTCTATATTCCCCATTGCGTGAAGTAAATTTATATCGGTCACAGATAAAAGCCCTCCTCTTTCAGAAATTGCTCTAACTTTTTTCGGGTGCGAAGCAGGTGCATGGTAACGTTGCTCTCCTTCATCCGAAAATCCCCTGCTATTTCTGCGATGGTGCTCATGTAGAAATACCGTCTCACAAAAATGTTCCTCGTCCGCTTAGGCAAAGCCCGCAAAAAGCGGCTCAGAGCGTCGGACAGCTCAAGGCTCTCCCCGATATCCTCACGGCTGTTATCGGGGATACATTCCGACAGCTCCTCCAGCACCGACGGTACCTGACCGCCCTGTTTTTTGCTGTGCTGCTTTTCGTAGGCGTTCAGTGCGAGCTGCCTGCTTATCATGCCCACATAGGGCTTCAGCGGGTCGGGCTTTTGGGGAGGCACCGTGTTCCATACCTTCAGGTAGGTGTCGTTTGCTATCTCCTTTGCGTCCTCGTCGCTGTAAAGTATTTGGTATGCGATATAGCGGCAGTACCGCCCGTATTTCTTTTCGGTCTCGGCGATGGCGGCCTCTGAGCGCATAAGGTACAGCTCCACTATCTGCTTATCCTCCACGCTTCACCACTCCTTTCACACCAATTCTGCATCAAATCGTTGATTTGATGCAGAATTGCACCCGAAACACCAATCTTCGGTTTTCCATAAAACTTTTCAATATTTTAACCGAAGATCAGTATTGTGTTTATTGAAGGTCCTTCACCCTAATAAACAGGAAAAATGCCGTCCGCACCACTCTTTTTTATTTTTATTTTTCACAGCTCATAATAGTAAAGCCATATATCCTCAAAATGTCCGTCCTTCATACGAAACCCCCTCGGAACAGACCCCAGTGTCACAAACCCCAGCCTCTCATATAAATGCCTTGCGTGCACATTGCTGTCCACCACCGCATTGAACTGTATCAGCTTAAAGTGCTTCTTCGCCTGCTCAAGGCAGTCCTTTACCAGCATCTCTCCGATATGCCTGCCACGGCTGCCCGAGCGTACCGCATAGCTTGCGTTGCCGATATGTCCGCAGCGCCCGATATTGTTGGGGTGGAGTATGTATAGCCCGTGCACTGTGTTGTCGTTTTCGTCCTCCGCCACTGCAGTATACGTCTGCGCCGCAAAAAATTCCGCACCGGTTATCTCGTCTAAAAATTCCTCCTGCGGGAACGCTTCGCCGTCCTCCACGACCTCGTTCCAGATTTTTACCATTGTGCCGAGGTCTTTTTCTTCATAAGCACGAACTACCATCTGAACCCTCCGTTTGACACCTTAAATCTATATGTTTATGAGTTATATCTGTTCCAACAACCTTCTCATATTGTCAGCGTGAGGAACGATTATTTCAATATCCACCTCAGGGTGCTCCTTCACATACGCCTTGAGCATATCCATAAGATTATCCCCTGACTTCATATAATCCTCAATAATAACCTCATCGGAGTGCCCCAATTTCCGTAAAAGCACGGCGGATACCACGCCGGTCCTGTCTTTTCCTGCCGTGCAGAAATACAGCACATTGGATTTTGCGCCCATTATAGTATCAATGATTTTCTCCATCTGCTCATCTATCATTTGTAAATATACGGTATGTAAATGGTCAAGTGATCTTGGAGTATCCCCGCCGCCCGTGACCGGCAAGTTATAATATTGAAAGCCTTCCTTGACCGCAAGCTCACAGGGCTGTCTGCAAACCTCCTCGTATGACCTCAGGTCCACAAGAGTCGTTATATTATTATCTGACAGCCACCTGATCTCTTCCTCCGTCAAATTCAGCGGCACGTCGCTTCTTATGTAGCGCAATGTGCCCGTAGGCAGTGCGCGTGTATTTCTTGTTGATTTTAACAGCGAGCTCATACTTCATCTCCTCCTCGCAGACCGTGAGTTATCGCTCCACAAACTCCCTTATCTGCTCACTCAGCCTCTCCGCCGCCCCAAACCCGCTCCTGTACAGCGGCTCCAGCAGCGACACCTTTTTCTCGGTCCTTCCTATCCCTTTCAGCTCCTTCTCGGTAGGCGCAAGCACCAGCGCCTTTCCTTCTTTTTCCGATTTTTCCAATTCACGCAAGCTTTCATTATATTTTTGCGGTCTATTTTGAAAGCTGTTCAAAAACTTTTTGTGTTTCCGATAAGCCATCTTCACCAAAGGCGCTGCGCTCTCTTTTCCTTTTATATAGCCTCTTGGGTGGGACAGCAAAACGATGACCTTATCGCACCCGTCATCAAGCGCTTTCTTGAAAGGAATGGAATCCGCAATGCCTCCGTCCATATATTGAACGCCGTTCAATTCGATCGGCTTAAACAATATCGGCAATGCGCAGGACGCTTTCAGCACATCGAAATTGTCGTCCACAGGCATTTCGATATACTCCGCCTCTCCGCTGTCCAGCCTTGTCACCACGGCGATACACCGCTCCTTCCTACCGTAAAAAGCAGGGTAGTCGAAGGGCACCAGCTCCTTAGGTATCGTCTCGAACACAAATTCCAGATTGTAATAGCTTTTATTCCTGCGGTCAAGAAGGTGCCGTACCCCCATATACCGCTTGTCCTCCTCGTAATTTTTCAAAATACGGAGGTTTCTCTCAAACTGCCGTGAGCAGTAGCTCACCCCAAAGGCTATCCCCGCCGAAACGCCGATGATATAGTCTGCGTGTATGCCGTTCTGCAAAAGCCAGTCCATCACTCCGCAGGCAAAATAGGTGCGGCTTGCCCCGCCCTCGATAACAAGTCCGATTTTCATTTTATGCGCCCCTCTTTCTTATCCTCATTATATCACTAAGCAGGGAAAATTGCAAAGCATTTGACATTCCGCCCCAAAAATGATACAATTCAAAGGTAGACTTACCGAAAGGATGATAAAAATGAGCAAAAAAGCAACAAAGCTGCTTGCCGGCACATTTGCGGCGGCAATACTGCTTGCAGGCTGCACCGAAGGCGGCGGTACGGATTCCGGCAACGGAAGCGGCAATACCGTGAACACCCCTGCCGACTTCACCGGCAACACCGGCGACGTAAAGATAGAAAGCGGCGACACCTACGCCGTGATAACCATTCAGAGCTTCGGCGCCATCACCGTCAAGCTTTTTCCCGAAGCGGCTCCCGTCGGCGTGCAGAACTTCATTGATTTAGCCGACAGCGGCTATTATACCGGCAAGGAGATACACCGTGTAATGTCGGACTTCATGTTTCAGGGCGGCTCCCGAAACGGCGACGGAATGTCCACGGCGGAGGACCCCAGCTTCGGCGTTGAGTACAACGCCAAAATGCGCCACTTCTACGGCGCTCTCTGCTACGCCAACGGCGGCGGCATAAACGGCAGTCAGTTCTATATCGTAAACTGCAAGAGCTACACACCTCTCTCCCGTGAGGAAGTACAGGCAACGGTAGACGAGGTAAAGGCGCTTGTGGACGCCTCCGCCAGCGACGCCGAGAGGGAGTATTACCAATACTACTACGATTACTATTCCACTATCCTTAAAGGTCTCAAGGACTCCACCGAGGAGATAGAGGCGAAATACAGGGAAGTAGGCGGCACGCCCTCCCTTGACGGCGGCTACACGGTATTCGGACAGACGGTAGACGGCTTCGACGTTATCGACGCAGTGAGCGCAGTCGAGGTCGAGCCGGACAGCAGAGGTGAGCTCAGCCACCCCGTACAGAAAATAGTCATCGAATCGGTGGAGATATTCACCGCCGAATAAGAAAAACGGCTGCAACGCTTCGTTGCAGTCGT
>JAFLUH010000033.1:0-6096 GCA_022508895.1 Oscillospiraceae bacterium | reverse complement strand
TGGAGATATTCACCGCCGAATAAGAAAAACGGCTGCAACGCTTCGTTGCAGTCGTCAGCTTGTCGAAAAAGCCTCCCTACGGTCGGATTTTCCGCCAAGCTGCCTAAAAAACGGAACCCCCGCTTTGCGAGAGTTCTCGATTTTAGCCGCTCTACGAGCGGCTTTGATTTCAAATGAAGGGGAAATCCTGATGGTTTCCCCTTCAAACTTCCCCTTCTTTCCGAACTTTTTCTACAGTCTGACGTCTGTAGCGCTTCGTTGCAGTCGTATCATTTTTTCCGTTACAGAGCCAATGCAACGAACCGTTGCGTAAATTCCTCTTTTTGTTGGTAGACTAAAAAGAGTGCAAATGATAAAATCAGGAAAACACACAAGGGAGGAAAAGCAAATGAGCTTCGGCGAAACACTGCAAAAGCTGAGAAAGCAAAAGGGCTGGTCACAGGAGGAGCTGGCGGAAAGATTGGAGCTTACCCGACAGACCGTCTCCAAATGGGAGCTGGAGCAGTCCACACCCGATCTTGACTACATCGTTGCCCTGTGCGATCTGTTTCAGGTATCGGCGGACTATCTCATAAGGGGAAAAGAATATGCCGCCGAAGGGCAGGAGACTGTTCCCGCAAAAAATGCGGAGATCACAAACAGGACAAGCGATATGAAGCCGACAGTGATATGGGTAATAATGGGTTCCGTTCTGCTGCTTTTAGGCTTGGGCGGAGTTATCGGGTTTATGGGGCTTGCGGCAGTCTCGCCACCCGCAACGGCGGATATAAACGGATTTATATTCACAGGTCTTCTGGGATTTCTGATTTGCTATGACGCGGTTCCTTACTTCATCTTATGCGCACTTTTGGTTCTGGCAGGAGCGGCGCTGTACGCTCTTGCGCTGATAAAGCATTACCGCCGAAAAAAACGTATATAACAAAAACGCCCGCAGTGCGGGCGTTTTTACTTTACTGTCCTCTATTTTCTATCAAAGAAATTCCACATTCTTCATCGTTGCATAGCAGCTTGATCCTGCGAAGAAGTGCTTCAGCTTCAGATCTGACAGTGTGACCTTAACTCTTACATAGGAGCCGTTGGCGAACCAATCCGATTTGCCTATATCGTTTATGCTTCCGAGACGGAGAAAGCCGCCGTCACATATAAATGCAAATTCGCTGTACAGGTCTATGCCGCTCAGGGTTTTCAAGGAGTTGTTCGTAGTAGGATAGATAACAGGAACCGTGCCGGTCTTAGGATTGGGATAGAAGATCACCTCGTCCTGATCAAAGCCGTATTCCTCCTCAAAGTAGCAGAACAGCAGCCCCTCTAAGGTTATTTCTCCGTCCAGCTCGATCTCGTTCATCTCAGGTCCGTCGGGTCCGAGCGTATAGCTTGCGCTGATCACGGTCATTCCGTTGTCCAGCTTCTGACCCTTTACCACCTTGAAAGCGGTCCCGTCGATATCCGCCTGATTGTCAACGGTAAATTCAAAGTTCTCAAAGTCGTAGATCTCTGGGTTTGCAACGGTGTCGCTGTAAATCGGCTCGGCATATCTCATGTAGGCAAAATCAAAGGTCAGCGAATACCCGTTGGTGGAAACGGCGTCCGTCAGCTTTACCTCCGTTCCGTCGGGAGCGGTGAAGGTCTCGGCGCCGCCGAACTGCCCCTCGATTGCCGCCAGCACTTCCTCACTGGGAACGTGCTCGGCGGGCGGGTCTTCGTTATTTTCTCCGCCGCTTGCTCCGTTGTTTCCTGCGGTAGTGGTGCCGGAGGAATTACCGGAAGAGTTTCCGCCGTTTTCTACCTGAACATTGTCGCCTGTCCCGCAGGCGGAAAGGGTAAGCGCCGCTGCCAGCAGCAGAGCGATCACAGTAATTTTTTTCATCGTAAATTTCTCCCTTATTTTTATTATTATCATTGTATCACAAAAAAAGCAAAAAGTCCATTACAAATCGGTTACAAAAAGAGCCGCATCGGAATACGGCTCTTTGTGCTTTTATACGGACAATGCGTCGGATCTGTCCTTGCCTGTCCCGGTCTGCTCACCGGCAAACTGATTTATCTCGCTGTCGGAGATGCAAACACTGCGTTGAATGCGTCCACGCCTATCTTGGTCTGCGCCTCGGCAAAGGAAGCTCTGTCGCTGTCGGAAGCGTCCTCGCGCTCGTCGATTGCACCCAGCATGATAAATGCAACGTAGTTGCCGTTTACGACCACCTGACCTGCGTTCACCTTTTCAATGTTCATGGGGTACTGAATACTTTCTTCCACCAGTGTTTTGTGGTATGCCTTCAGTGCAGCTTCAACTTCGCCTGCCTTGCCGTCCGCCGCTTTAACGACTACCACGGTATCAACGAAGGTGCTTATCATAGGCACCTGAGCGGTGATCTCGGTGTAGGAATCGGCGTCCAGACCGTACCTGTCGTTGATCAGCTCCTCGGGCAGCATATCTATGAAGGGAAGGCTGTCGGGCTCGTAAGCGTTCTTGATAGCGTCCACGATCTCTGCGGTGGGGATATCCACGTTTTCAGGCGGATTTTCGGCGGGAGTGGAGGAGGTGGAGGAGCTGCTGCCGTCCTCAGGCTTCTGGTCGTTGTTGCTGCAAGCGGTCAACGCAGCCGTCAGCATAGCGGCTGCCAAAAAAATTGCAATAAATTTCCTCATTTTAATTTTTTCCTTTCTGTTGTACGGGTTTTGCACCCAATATATTTTAACAACAATATACACTTTTGAAAAGAATAAAAGGTTACAAAAATTTTGAAATTTTTGTACGTTTTTTTTACACTGCCGTATCGGACGGCACAAAAATTTTCCCCGATAACCACTTGAAAAAAACAAGCGTATATAGTACAATATTAAATAAGTATATTATTCGGAGGTAACCACCAATGAACACCAAATACATCTTCGTAACAGGCGGCGTAGTTTCGGGCCTCGGCAAGGGAATCACCGCAGCCTCTTTAGGCAGACTGCTGAAAAGCCGCGGCTACAAGGTGACTATCCAGAAATTTGACCCCTACCTGAACTATGACCCCGGCACCATGAGCCCCTACCAGCACGGCGAGGTATTCGTCACCGACGACGGCGCAGAGACCGACCTTGACTTAGGGCACTACGAGCGCTTCATCGACGAAAACCTGTCGGTGAACAGCAACGTAACCACCGGCAAGGTGTACTGGAGCGTTATCTCCAAGGAGCGCAGAGGCGACTACTTAGGCGGCACGGTGCAGGTGGTGCCCCACGTTACCAACGAGATAAAGGAGCGCATATACAGAGCCGCCAACGTCCACGAGACCCCCGTCGATGTGGTGATAACCGAGATAGGCGGCACCGTGGGCGACATCGAGAGCACACCCTTCCTTGAAGCCATAAGACAGGTGGTAGCCGACAAGGGCAGGGAAAACGTAATGTACATACATGTGACGCTCCTCCCTTTCATCACTGGCAGCGACGAGCTGAAGACCAAGCCCACCCAGCACAGCGTAAAGACCCTGCTGTCCTACGGTATCCAGCCCACGGTGCTTGTCTGCCGCAGCGAGATGGAAATACCCGACGACATGAAGGCGAAGATAGCCAACTTCTGCAACGTCCGCAAGGAGGACGTCATCTCCAACCTGACCGCTTCTTCTCTCTACGCCGTTCCTCTCATGCTTGAAAAGGAAGGGCTTGCAAACGTAGTATGCCACCATCTGAACATGGATAATCCCGCCCCGGAGCTTAAGGAATGGGAAAAAATGGTGGATATGCAGGAGAATGCAAAGGATAAGCTGACTGTCGGTCTGGTGGGCAAATATGTAGCCCTTCCCGACGCATATATATCGGTAATGGAATCCCTGCGCCACGCCAGCTTCTTCAACGGAGCAAACGTGAACATCAAGCTGATAGATTCCGAGGAAGTCACCGAGAAAACCGCCAAAAAGCTCCTTGGCGACTGCGACGGCATACTTGTCCCCGGCGGCTTCGGCAACCGCGGGATAGAGGGCAAGATAGAGGCGGTGCGCTATGCCAGGGAAAACAAGGTGCCCTATCTTGGACTTTGCCTCGGTATGCACATGGCGACGATAGAATTTGCAAGACACGTTGTGGGCTTTGACGGTGCAAACTCCGCCGAATTTTCCGAGGACGGAATGTATAATGTGATAGACATAATGCCCGACCAGAAGGGCGTAGACATGGGCGGCACGATGCGTCTCGGCTTGTACCCCTGCAAGCTTGCCGAGGGCACCCTTGCCCGTGAGATATACGGCGAGGAGCTTATCTACGAGCGCCACCGCCACCGCTACGAGTTCAACAACACCTACCGTCAGGAGTTCACCGACAAGGGCTTTGTGCTTGCGGGACAGTCTCCCGACGGCAAGCTGGTGGAGATAGTGGAGCTGCCGAGGGATATGCACCCGTGGTTTTTGGCAGTCCAGTTCCACCCCGAGTTCAAGTCCAGACCCAACCGTCCTCACCCGCTGTTTGCAAGCTTTACCAAGAAAGCTCTCGAATTGAAGAAAGGCGGAAAGTAAGGCGTTTTAAGGAGGTGCTGAAATGAAAAAATTTTTCGGCGGCATTTTCGTAATTCTGCATATCGCTATCGGACTGTTCCTCTGCTTCGAGGGACTTATTACACCAATTGAGCCCTCTATCGGCGTTATAATCACCGTATGGTGCTTATTTGCCACCAGCGCCATCGTGTATCCCATAGGACGCTCTGTCTACAAAACGCAGGATTTCACTATGATGGCGGGCTACGACCCGAAAAAGAAATACAACAAGCCCGTATTTGCCGAGTTTTACCGTCAGGTAACGGTATGGTGGTGCTTTTTAGGTTTCCTTTTCAGCGCACCCTACCTGTTCTATCCGCTTATGGGAGCAAATGAGCGGGCGCTGTACAGCATATTTGACGTAGGGGGCTATACTTTAGGCTTGTTTATCGTATACGGCGTACTTTACTGCAAATACAAAGACAAGATACTTATTAAAGAAGAAACTTGATTAGTTGCTCAAAACAACTATTCTCTAACAACTATATGGAAATTTACAACACCTATTTTTACAACCGAGAGCTGTCATGGCTGAAATTCAACGAGCGAGTCCTTGAGGAGGCGCAGGACGACACGGTGCCTCTTATGGAGCGCCTTAATTTCGTGTCCATTTTTTGCAGCAACCTTGACGAATTTTTCATGGTACGCGCAGGCGCTCTCTACGACCAGACCCTTGTCAAGGACATAAAGCGTGACAACAAAACAGGCATGACCTCCCACGAGCAGCTTGAAAAGGTCGCTCTGCGCACCGCCGAGCTTATCCCCGGCAAGGAAAAGGCGTACAAGGATATAATAAAAAAGCTGAAGGATTACGGCGTGGAGCAGGCGCACCCCGAAAAGCCGAAAGACGGCGAGGAAGCCGCTTGGCTGAAGGAATACTTCGCAAAGGAGATACTTCCCCTGCTGTCTCCCACAGTGGTAGACAAGACCCACCCCCTGCCTTTCCTGAAAAACAAGGAGCTGTACGCAGGCATATCCCTGAAGCCCAAGGGCGAAAAGCACCCCGTTATCGGCGTAATGCCCCTCACCGCCACCGACGTGTTCGAGCGGATAGCGTACCTTCCCGCTCCCGAGGGCAGGATACGCTTTATGCTGATGGAGGATCTTATCTTGCATTTTGCGGAAATGGCGTTCCCGAATTTTGAGGTAACGGGCAGGTGCATCTTCCGCATAACCCGCAACGCCGACATAGACGTGGAGGAGGCTCTGTTCGACCACGACGTTGACTTCCGTGACGTGATGGAGGAGCTTATCAAAAAGCGCAAAAAGCTTGCCCCCATACGCATTGAGCTGGTGGTGAAGGGCGACGCTATCGACAAGGAGCTGCTGGCAAAAAAGTTAGGCTTCGAGATGGGCAGCGACTTTATCTACGTGCAGAACTGCCCCTTGGACTTCGGCTTTGCGGAGCTGCTCAGGGAAAAGCTGGCGGAAAGGCAGGAGCTGTTCTTCAACAAGCTGAAGCCCCAGAAGCCCCTTATGCTCCGTGACAAGGAGCCGGTCATAAAGCAGGTGGAGCAGCAGGACGTGCTGCTGTTCTACCCCTACGAAAGCTTCAGCCACTTCACCCGACTGTTGGAGGGCGCAG
>JAFLUH010000032.1:18010-22791 GCA_022508895.1 Oscillospiraceae bacterium | reverse complement strand
GAAGCCGCGGTTGCCCGCGCCGCGGGCAACCCACTGATTTGCCCTGCAAATCAGTGCTTTTTCGGCTTCGCCGAAAAAGGCGGCTTCGCCGCGCCTCGCAGATGACTGCAAAAGTGCTGCCTGTTTCAAACCGAATGCGGTGAGCTCAGTAGTTTGGGGCAGCTCTGCCCCAAACTACCTTCCACGAAAAGAGCACTTTGTCACAACTTGTTCTTTTTCCGTCCAACCCTGCATAAACTGCTACAAAACAACTCCCACAAGAAAGGAAAGTCACATGTTCACTTATACAACCTCCAGAAAGAAGCTCCTGCGCACTATAATAATAGTACTCGCCGCCCTTGCGGGAGCCGGCATTATTCTTGCCGCCGTGATGTCCTCCATGAAAGTGTCGGCGGCATCACGCAAGCTGCCCATCTACAGCGTCTCCCGAGGCGACAACAAGATCGCCCTTACCTTCGACTGCGCATGGGGCAACTCCAACACGGACCTGCTTCTCTCACTGCTGAAGGAGGCGGACGCAAAAGCCACCTTCTTTGTCACCGGAGAGTTCTGCGACAAGTACCCCGAGGACGTTCGCAAAATGTACGAGGCAGGTCATGAGATAGGCAATCACTCGGACGCCCACCCCCATGTGGAGGGAATAAACATCAACGACCTTATCGCCGATACCCGTGAATGCTCCCGCAAGATAAAGATGATAACGGGAGAGGAGCCGGCCCTCTACCGCGCACCCTACGGAGAGTACGACGACAATGTTGTCGCCACTATCGAGGGAATGGGTCTCTCCATGATACAGTGGTCGGTAGACAGCATCGACTGGCAGGAGCCCGACCCCGATACCATTATAGACAGAATAACCAAGGGCACACAAAGCGGCTCTATCCTCCTGTTCCACAACGACTTGGAAAATACCGCCGAGGCATTGCCGCAGCTTCTCACCGCACTGAGGCAAAAAGGCTTCACCTTCTCCCGAGTATCGGATATGGTGTACAAGGAGAATTACCACATAGACAGCAGCGGCGCACAAATATACGACCACTCCGCACTTATCCCCACGGCGGCGTACTCCGACGACCCGCTCATTAACGAAAGCATGAAGATACTCAGACAGAATATGTCCCTGCAGGAGCTGTACGACCTCACAGGCGGAGTTACTCAGGATATGGCGGACAGAGTTGAGGCGCTGCTGAATGAGGAGCAGATAGCCGCACTGCAGGAAGCCTCCTTCGAGACGCTGAAAGAAGCCTTCACCAACCTTATCGCCGCAGTAGAGCAGGAGCAGGGAGTAACACCGTCAGACACCACCCCCTTCTACGAGGGCTACTCAAACGACCCAGACCCCGTTTCACCCGAGTCAAGCGACTCCCCCGAGGGAGCTTCTCCCGACAACATACCCGACAGTACTACCACAACTCCCATAACCTCATACGTTCCCAAATAATATTATAATAGTATAAAACTCCCTGCTGATAAACAGGGAGTTTTTTCGTGTATCTCTTGAAATGCTGCGTCAAATGGGGTATAATAGCTATGAGGTGATATCAATGCCCGAAATAAGCAGATTTTACGGAATAGTTATTAAAATGTTCTTTAAGCCAAAAGAGCATGAACCCAGCCATATACACGCACTGTACGGAGAACATGTGGGAATATTTGATTTAAGGACCATGCTCATGACCGAGGGCGACCTGCCGGTGAAAGCACAGGAGCTTGTGCATGAATGGATGGAAAAAAATCAGGCAGAGCTTCTGAAAATGTGGGATACACAGAATATCCGGAAATTACCGCCCCTGTAACGGAGGTGTTACCATGCTCCCAAGAATTAAGGATATCAAGCCTATGCCGGACTTTCAGCTTTATGTTGTGTTCGACGACGGCAAAGAGGTCATATACGATGTGATGGACGATATCCGCCGCATCGACAGCTACAAAGACCTGGCCGTAATACATGGTCTGTTCAGCCATGTGCAGCTTGACCGAAGCCGCACCTGCGTTTTCTGGACAGAGGAGATCGATTTGCCCAGCGATACAATATATGAATACGGCAGGACGGTTTAAAGAAAAAAGTAAAGGGTACCCCCGTCACCCTTTACTTTTTACTCTTTTACCTTGCATAATTCGCCGAAATATGCTATAATAATCTAAAAATAAATAAAGAGGATTATATGATTTTGAATTTTTAGATTATTTTAGCGTTCAGAGGAATCGCATTCCGCTTCGCTTCATGCTCTTTTTATGCTATAATACAGCTGACGAGAAGACCAAAACGGTTTATACCAGAGTAGGCGGTCGAAACCTGCCCCCGGAAAGGGGGGTGTCTTATGGAAGGCGTAACGCTATCTGATTTAACACAGATCGGCATTTTCTTATGCAGCTTTGTGCTGGTAATTTTAAAGATCATGTCGTTACATAATGACAATAAAAGGAAGTAACCGCCCAGTCTCACAAGGGCGGTTACTTTTTTGTAATTAAAACCTAAGTGGGGCGACCGCTTACGGTCTCCTCGTTACTTTTATTATACACATTTTTTTAATTTTGTCAACCCATGCTGCCGGTGAAAAGCACACAGTGCAGAGTACCCCTGCTCTGCACTTTTCACTCCGCACTGCACACTGTCTCCCCCGCCACAAAATTCTTTTTTAATTTTCATGAAACTTTTTTTATTCTCTCAAAGACTACCCTACTGTAAGTACCGAAAACGGCAGATTTACTGATTTTGGCAAAATTCAATGTATAAACATATTCATAATAGTGCATTTTGCCAATTGACGTTCTTTCGCTGTTGTGGTATTATTCAATCAATAGACGGACTACGTCTGTTGAAAAAACATAAAATTTTATGGAGGAAAAATTCATGAACATGAAGAAAATTCTTGCAAGTGTAGCTGCAAGCGCTCTCGCAGTTACTACTCTTGCAGCAGTTGCTTCTGCTAAGGACATCGCCCTCTCTGGCCCTGCTACCGCTGTGCACAATGCAACTGTTACTTTTAAAATCTCTGATCAGACTCTGACCAACAAGGATGATGGCATTGATATCGATATCTCATCTCCTACCGACGGTTCAACAGTTGTTTATGCAAAAGCAGAAGTAACTGTTATTACCGGTGCAAGCAAGGACAAAAAGACTACCAAGACCAAGGAATTAGCTGACGCTGCTGCTGTCACTGCCGCTTCTGATAAGATCAGCTTCGAGACTACCGACGCTAAGGTTGTTCTTGGTGATGATTCTGCTACTTTCCTTGAGTGTGCAGATGGTACTACATGGGAAGCAAACGTTACTGTTAAGATTCAGAGCACTTCGGTTGAATACACAGATGGCGCTTCTTATAATTTTAATAGTGATTACGGCACCACTACAATCAAAAAAGAAGCTGACGGTTCCAATGCTGGCGCACCTCAGGCTTCTAACACCGTTGCTGGTCTGGACCAGACCGCTATGAAGGCTATCTCCGAAAAGGGCGCTACCGTTACCGTAAATGTTAAGGGCGCTGACTCTATTACTGGCGGTGTTGCTCTTGGTAAGGTTACTGTTAAGCACAACGGCAATGTTATTGCTGAGCAGGAAGTTATCGTAAGAGAAAAGTCTGACCAGAATGTAGTAGTTTCTATTCCTGCCGGCACTATCAAGTCCGACCGTGACGGAAACTTCAACACTTCTATGGTAGTTGAACTTACTGCTGCTACCGGCGTAACTTATGCAACTGCTACCTTCTCCTACACTGACCCTGATGACGGCAAGGAGCCCGAAGGCGGCGACGACGATGCAACTCAGGGCGACGACGACACTGACACCGACACCGACACTGACACCGACACTGACACTGATGGTGGTGACGGTCAGGGCGGCGAAGACGGCGGCGACAACGTTCCTAACACTGGTGTTGCTCTGGCAGTTATCCCTGCTATCGTAGCTGCTTCCGGCGTGATCGTATTCAAGAAGAGAAAGTAATTGAGCTTTCTTGATTGAAACTGAACTACTTAAAAGCCCTCCCAATCGGGAGGGCTTTTCTTTTGAGAGCAGAAGGCTGTTTCCTTTTTGGGTATTGACAAAATCGGAAAAAGGTGTATAATAAAAGTAACGAGGAGACCGGTGACGGTCGCCCCCATAGAGTGCTATATAAATAGCCGTCCTATTGGGTGAGCAGGGCGGCTATTTCCTTTTTATAAACTTATGTATCAATGACACAACAGAACATATAAGTATGCCTAATTGCATCAAATCACTAAACGTGAAAAACATAAGCACTCCCCCCTCTCCGGGGGCAGGATTGACCACCAACCGTATGGTCTCACTCGTTAGCTATATTATAGCATAGTCGTCGCTTTGTGTCAAATAATGACAAAGGTGTTGACAAAACTATTTGATTTGTGTATAATTAAAGTAACGAGGAGACCGGTGACGGTCGCCACCTTTCGATGACTAAATAAATAGCCGCCTTAGTAGAGCAGGGCGGCTATTTCCTTTTTGTATGCTTAAGTACCAATGACACAATGACACATATAAGTAAGCCAATTTGCATCAAATCACTGAATGTGAGAGGCATAAGCACTTCCCCCTTTCCGGGGTCAGGATTGACGCCAACCGTATGATCTCCTCGTCAGCTACATTATAGCATGCTTGGCAGATTTTGTCAAACAACAAACCCCTGAGTTTGAGGTCTCAGGGGTTTTGTTGCAATTTACTGTTTACAGTGATTTTGCAAGCAAAGTCACATGATTACATATCAACTGTTCACCGTATTATGTCTGTCCTTAAGAATAACGTCATGCGACCCACCCTC
>JAFLUH010000032.1:0-17910 GCA_022508895.1 Oscillospiraceae bacterium | reverse complement strand
AACTGTTCACCGTATTATGTCTGTCCTTAAGAATAACGTCATGCGACCCACCCTCCACGATACTGGTAGAGGAAACCAGAGTGAGGACGGCATTCTTTTGCAGCTCGGGAATAGTGAGGCACCCGCAGTTGCACATGGTGGAGCGTACCTTTGCGAGGGTGCGGTCAACGTTGTCCTTGAGGCTGCCGGCGTAAGGCACATAGCTGTCCACGCCCTCCTCGAAGGAGAGCTTGCTTTCGCCGCCCATGTCGTACCGCTGCCAGTTTCTCGCACGATTTGAGCCCTCTCCCCAATATTCTTTAACATAAGTACCGTTGAGCATGACCTTATTTGTGGGGGATTCGTCGAAGCGGCTGAAATATCTGCCAAGCATGATGAAGTCAGCGCCCATGGCAAGGGCAAGAGTGATGTGGTAATCATGTACGATGCCGCCGTCGGAGCAAACGGGAACGTACACTCCCGTTTCCTCAAAGTACCTGTCACGCTCCTCGCACACTTCTATGAGAGCGGTAGCCTGCCCTCTGCCTATTCCCTTCTGTTCTCTGGTAATGCAGATGGAGCCGCCGCCGATACCCACCTTTACGAAATCAGCGCCGCAGTCTGCGAGGAAACGGAAGCCCTCTTTGCTGACCACGTTGCCTGCGCCCACCTTAACGCTGTCGCCGTAATGCTCTCTTATCCACTCTATGGTAAACTTCTGCCAGTCGGAGTAGCCCTCGGAGCTGTCTATGCAAAGCACGTCCGCCCCCGCTTCAACAAGTGCGGGAACACGCTCTGCGTAGTCACGGGTGTTTATGCCTGCGCCGACTACATAGCGCTTTGCGCTGTCAAGAAGCTCGTTCTGGTTCGATTTGTGGCTCTCGTAGTCCTTGCGGAACACGAAGTACAGCAGCTTGCCCTCGCTGTCGATTATCGGCAGTGAGTTGAGCTTGTGATCCCAGATAATGTCGTTTGCCGCTTTCAGGGTAGTGCCCTCGGGAGCGGTTATCAGCTTGTCGAAGGGCGTCATGAACTCCTTCACCTTCACGTCGGTGGACATTCGTGACACACGGTAGTCACGCCCCGTGACGATTCCGAGCAGCTTGGTGTTGCAGGTGCCGTCCTCGGTGACGGGCATGGTGGAGTGTCCTGTTTTTTCTTTGAGAGCAAGCACGTCGGCGAGGGTGGAGTCGGGTGAAAGGTTGCTGTCGCTGGTGACGTAGCCCGCCTTATAGGACTTGACCCTGCGGACCATTTCGGCTTCCTGCTCCACTGTCTGTGAGCCGTAGATGAAGCTTATGCCGCCCTCTTTTGCAAGTGCGACTGCCATTTTGTCGTCGGACACCGACTGCATTATGGCGGAGACAAGTGGTATGTTCATGGAGATAGCGGGCTGCTCGCCCTTCTTGTACTTCACCACCGGCGTTTTCAGCGAAACGTTGGCGGGAATACACTGAGCTGAGCTGTAGCCGGGGACAAGCAGGTACTCCCCGAAAGTGTGGGACGGTTCTTGGTAGATGTGCGCCATAATGTGTTCCTCCTTCTTTGTCAGTATAAGCCTATAATTCGTTCCTGTTTTCCAGTGCCCTTTGCAGGGTCACTTCGTCTGCGTATTCAAGTGCGCTGCCTGCGGGAAGTCCGTAGGCAAGACGTGTCACCCTGATACCCAGCGGCTTTATCAGGCGGCTGATATAAGAGGCGGTGGTCTCGCCCTCGATGGTGGGGTTGGTCGCCATTATAACCTCGTCCACCTCGCCGCTGAGCCTTGCCATAAGCTCCCGTATGCGGATATCGTCGGGAGTTATCCCGTCTGCGGGAGATAGCAGCCCGTGGAGCACATGATACACCCCGTCAAAGCCGCCCGCCCGCTCGAATGCGGACACGTCCTTGGGCGCCTCCACCACGCAGATAGTCTTGTGGTCACGCCGCTCGTCGTCGCAAAGGCTGCACACCTCCTGCTCGGTGAAGTTCTGGCAGACCTTGCAGAAGCGCACCGCTTTGCGTGCCTCCAATATGGTCCTTGCAAAGACCGCCACTTCCTCCTCGGGCATATTCAGTATGTGGTAGGCAAGCCTTCCTGCGCTTTTCATGCCGATACCCGGCAGCTTCGCCATCTGCTCGGACACCATCAGCAGGGGCAGCGGATTATACTCCGCCATATCAGAATAAGCCGGGCATATTCAGTCCGCCCGTAACCTTTTCCATTTCCTTTGCGCTTTCCTCCTCCACCTTGGATATCACCGCATTAACGCCTGCGACGATAATGTCCTCAAGGTCCTCGGGGTTGTCCTTATCGATGCAGTCAGGGTTCAGCTTGACGCTTTTCAGCACCTTGCCGCCGGTCATCACAAGCTCTATCATTCCGCCCCCTGCGGAGGCGGTGAACTCGGTCTCGTCCAGCTTTGCCTGCACCTCGGCGATATCGTCCTGCATCTTCTGCGCCTGACGTATCATCTGGTTCATGTTTCCTGCGCCTTTGTTCTGGTATTCTGCGGGTAATCTTGCTTTCATAGCTGTTCTCCTTAGCTTTATTTATCGTTTACCGTAACGTCTATCCCCATATCCTTTGCCCTTTGCAGCATAGGGGAAACGAGGTCCTCATTTTCCTCGGCTTCCTCCCGTTCCCTCAGCAGAAACAGCGGAAACCTGCCGCCAAGCACCGACTTTACCGACTCTCTCAGCAGCTCCGCCCGCTCGCCCTTTTCCAGTATCTTCCTTGCGGAGACGGACGCCTGAATAAATATCCTGCCGTTATGCAGAAACGCCTGTGTGCTTGCAAGCAGCGACCTTGTAGCAACGGGCAATGCCGACACTATCTCGCTCCACTGGGGCAGAGGCTGTGCGTCAGCGGGAAGCTCCTCGTCGGTTTCGGTGATGGGTTGGGGGGCTTCGACTGTCTCAGCCCGTTCCTCGGCTTCATCGGCAGCCTCGGTCTGCGCCTGTCCATCGACAGCCTCAGTCTCCTCCCGAAGCAGGGGTGCGTCCAACTGCTGAGGCGGCTCCATAAAGTACATCTGTCCGTCCACCGGTTCGGGCGGCGGGGGCAGCTCCTCATCGTCAGGCTCGGATCCATTCTCAGGCTCGCTGTGAAGTATCTGCTGAATTGAGGGGGCAGGCTCCGTATCCACCTCGGTGTAGGGCGGGTCAAAGGGTATCTCCTGCTCCTGAACAGAGGCAGCCGTCGGTTCGGGATAGTCGGGCGGCTTGACGTCGGTCGGCGGTTCGGGGTCTGTCGGCGGATAGGGTTCGTCCCGCGCCGCAGGGCTTACCTCGATAGGCTGTTCATCGGCTTTTGGCTTTATGTCGGAAAATCGCAGGTTTTCTATTTTATTCTCGACCGCCCCTAACCTTGCGGCAAAGGAGCTTACGTCATTGTCTAATTTGGGCGTGCAAAGCCGTATGAGAAGGCTTTCCGCCAGCAGTCGGGCTTGTCCCGTCTGCTTCATGCGGTTTATCCTGTCAAGGCTTTCGGAAACCAGCTCCACCCAGCGCATTATCTCCTCGGCGGAGCAGGTCTTGCACTGCTTTTCGTACTTTTTCAGCTCGTCTTCACCTGCCGCCACAAGTCCGCTGTTAGGCACGGACTTGGTCAGCATAAGGTTGCGCAGGTGGAGGGTCAGCTCCTCGATAAAGCGGCTCAGATCCTTGCCCTGTGTCACCAGAGTGTCAAGTATTTTCAGCGCCTTTGCAGGCTCTTTGTTTATTGCCGCTTCGGAAATGCCGAAAAGCCAGCCGCTGTCCGCAACGCCGCTGATACGGCGGACAAGCTCCTCGGTAATATTGCTGTCTGCAGCCGCACACTGGTCAAGCAGGGAAAGTGCGTCACGCATTGCGCCGTCGGAGAGCCTTGCGATAAGGGCGGCGGCGGAGGGGGTCAGGGCGAGCTGCTCCTTTTCCGCTACCTCAAGCAGGCGCTGAGCGGACTGCTGCGGGTCTATCTTGGAGAACAGGAACTGCTGACAGCGGGAAGCGATGGTGGCGGTGATGGCGTAGTAGTCGGTGGTCGCCAGTATGAATATAACGTGAGCGGGCGGCTCCTCAAGGGTTTTCAGCAGGGCGTTCTTCGCCTCCTTGGAAAGCTGGTGCGCCTCGTCGATGATGTAGACCTTGTATTTGCAGTCGATGGGGGTGTAGATGACCTCGTCCCGTATCTGCCGTATGCTGTCAACGCCGCTGTTGGAAGCGGCGTCTATCTCAATTATATCGGTGCTGCCGTCGGCTATCGCCTTGCAGGAGGCGCACTCTCCGCAGGGGCTGCCGTTCACGGGAGAAAGGCAGTTGACGGCTTTCGCCATTATCTTGGCGCAGGTGGTCTTGCCTGTTCCTCTTGTGCCTGTGAACAGGTAAGCGTGGGCTATCTGGTCGGTGATTATCTGGTTTTTCAGGGTGGTGGTGATGTGCTCCTGAGAAATAACGTCGTCGAATGTCATCGGACGGTATTTTCTGTACAACGCCAGATACATACAACGTTACTCCTTTACTTTTTACTACTATTTGAGCCTCTCATTACGGGGCGGGTTACCTGCTCACAGTCGGAGATCCGCTTAATGCTGCTCGGTTCCCCGCCTGACATGGTTCACGGCACCGTCTTGAGCAGGGCTTCCCGACCCGTAATCAAAGGCTCATTGATTTTGTTTTTAGGTTGGTTGGGTATTTATAATATTATACATTATCAGGGGGAAAAAATCAAGGGGTTTATTCAAAAATAAAATGTAAAACGGGCACCCGAAAATGCCCGTTTTATTGGTTTCATTTTACCATATCCGCAGGATGTGGTAAAATTGTCCATCCAAAGCCGGTTGTCATTCTGCGAAGCAGAATGACGAGGCGTTGGACATAAATGTGAAATAATCGCTTGCGATTATTTCACAACTATATTTACCAGCTTGGAAGGTACTCCGATAGCCTTAACTATCTCCTTGCCGTCGATAAGCTTCTTAACGGCTTCGTCCTCCATAGCGGCATTTACAAGCGCGTCCTTGTCCAGCCCTGCGGGAACGTTCAGCTTTGCCTTAACCTTGCCGTTTATCTGCACGGCGATCTCTACTGTCTCGTCAACGCAGAGGTCAGGGTCGTATTCGCACCACTTCTGCTGATCCAGCACGCCCTCGCAGCCGATATTTACATAGATCTCCTCGGAAATGTGGGGAGCGAAGGGGTACAGCAGGGTGAGGAATATCCTGAACTCGCCCCTTGTTATGCTGCCGCTTGCCGCAATCCTGTTCAGCAGGCTCATGAGGGCGGCGATGGCGGTGTTGAACTTCAGGCTCTCTATATCCTCGCCCACCTTCTTTATGGTGCGGTGCAGCTCGGCAGTCAGCTCCTTGCGGCAGGTGTCGTCCTCGGTGACGATGTCCTGCAAGCCCCATACCCTGTCAAGGAAACGCTTGCAGCCCTTTATGCCCTCCTCCTGCCACGGGGCGGCTTTCTCAAAGTCGCCGATAAACATTTCGTACAGACGTACCGTGTCGGCGCCGTAATCTCTTATTGCGTCGTCGGGGTTCACCACGTTGCCCTTGGATTTGGACATTTTGGTGAACTGACCCGGGTTCTCGGGGTCTTTGCCTAAGATCATGCCGTGGCTGGTGCGCTTTTTGTAAGGCTCGGGGTAGCTTACCAGACCTATATCGTACAGGAACTTGTGCCAGAAGCGGCTGTACAGCAGGTGGAGGGTGGTATGCTCCATGCCGCCGTTGTACCAGTCTACGGGCATCCAGTAGTCGAGAGCTTCCTTGCTTGCAACAGCGTCCTTGCAGTCGGGGTCGCAGTAGCGCAGGAAGTACCAGCTTGAGCCTGCCCACTGGGGCATAGTGTCGGTCTCACGCTTGGCGGGAGCGCCGCAGTGAGGACAGGTGGTGTTTATGAAGCTGTCAAGAGTAGACAAAGGGCTTTCGCCTGTATCGGTGGGCATATAGCTTTCCACCTCGGGGAGCAGCAAGGGCAGCTCCTCCTCGGGAACAGGCACCCAGCCGCACTTCTCGCAATAAACCAGCGGTATCGGCTCGCCCCAGTAGCGCTGACGGCTGAACACCCAGTCACGGAGCTTGTAGTTCACCTTTTCGTGACCTTTTCCGTTGTCTTTGAGCCACTTCTTTATCGCTTCCTTAGCCTCCTCAACGGAAAGCCCGTCAAGGAAGCCGCTGTTCACCATAACGCCCGTTGCGCAGTCGGTGAACGCCTCCTTGGTAACGTCGCCGCCCTTGACTACCTCTATTATCGGCAGGTCGTATACCTTTGCGAAATCGTAGTCACGGGTATCGTGAGCGGGTACTGCCATGATAGCGCCCGTTCCGTAGGTCATGAGAACGTAGTCGGAAATGAAAATCGGTATCTCTTTTCCGTTCACGGGATTTATTGCGGTAACGCCGTCCAGCTTCACGCCGCTTTTGTCCTTGTTCATCTCGGTGCGGTCAAAGTCGGATTTTCTCGCCGCCTTGTCCTGATACTCCTTTATTTCCGCCATATTGTTCAGCTTGTCAGCCCACTTTTCGATATAGGGGTGCTCGGGGGCGATTACCATGTAGGTAGCGCCGAACAGTGTGTCGGGGCGGGTGGTGTAGACGGTGAGAATGTCTCCTGCCGTTGTTTCAAAGTTCACCTCTGCGCCTGTGGAGCGTCCTATCCAGTTTATCTGGGAGGTCTTTACACGCTCGGGGTAGTCCACAAAGTCAAGGTCGGCAAGCAGTCTGTGTGCATATTGGGTTATCTTCAGCATCCACTGGGATTTTACCTTGTGCACCACCTCGCCGCCGCAGCGCTCGCAGCAGCCGTCCACTACCTCCTCGTTTGCCAGAACGACCTTGCAGGAGGTACACCAGTTCACCGACATTTCCTTTTTGTAGGCAAGGTCTTTCTTGAAAAGCTGAAGGAATATCCACTGTGTCCACTTGAAGTAGTCGGGGTCGGTGGTGTTCACCTCTCTGTCCCAGTCGAAGGACAGACCGAGGGATTTCAGCTGCTGTTTGAAGCGGGCAATGTTGTTTTCGGTGACAACGGCGGGGTGTATCTTATTCTTTATGGCGTAGTTTTCGGTGGGCAGTCCGAAGGCGTCCCAGCCCATGGGGAACAGCACGTTGTAACCCTCAAGGCGGCGCTTGCGGGCTACTATGTCAAGTGCGGTGTAGGGGCGGGGGTGACCGATGTGCAGACCTTGTCCCGAGGGATAGGGGAACTCCACAAGGGCGTAGTACTTGGGCTTGCTGCTGCCGTTCTCGGCGTGGAAGGTCTTGTGCTCGTCCCAGTAGTCCTGCCACTTTTTTTCTATTGCCAAGTAGTCGTAATTCTTTTTCATTTTACTTGTCCTTTGCGTGAAAATATATACCATTATTATAATGCAGTTGCCTATCGTTGTCAAGCGCAATTTGTTTTTTCGGTTGACAGGAAAAGGGTTTTGTGGTATACTTTATTTGCTTAAATACTGGGCTATAGCCAAGCGGTAAGGCAACGGACTTTGACTCCGTCATTCCGGTGGTTCGAATCCACCTAGCCCAACCAGAAAGTAAGAGAATGGCTTTGCCATTCTCTTACTTTCTGGTTCGCACCCTTTTGGGAACCACTCCCTATGGTCGTGGCTCCCAAAAGGGCGAAAATCGGAAAATCCGCTTTGCGGATTTCCTCGATTTTTTGATTTCAAATGGAGGAAAAACCCTGATGGTTTTTCCTCCATACCTCCTTTTCTTTCCGCCCTCAATGGTGTGGGTGCAGAGGTGCTGCAAAAACAATAGAAAGGATAGCAAAGCATATGCCAAAATACTACGAAGCCTACGAAAAAAGATACCGCCAGGTACACGAGCAATCCCTTTCCTGGTCATCTGACAAGAACAGCCCCATTGTTGCAGATACCCTGAAAAAATACGTAAAAGCCGATAAGCCGAGGATACTGGACGTAGGCTGCGGTGAGGGGCGGGACTGCCTTTATCTGATGAAGCAGGGATACGACGTGCAGGCTATCGATATTTCTGAAGAAGCTATCCGCTATTGCAGGCAGCGGGCAGGTGCGGAATATGAAAACAGGTTCCGTGTGCTGGACGTTTGCAGGTCGGAGCTGGAAGGACGCTTCGATTTTATCTACTCCGTGGCAACGCTGCATATGCTGGTGCTGCAGCAGGACAGGGAGCGGTACCTCTCCTTTATAAAAAACCATTTGTCCGAGGGCGGCTATGCCTTGATACTGTCAATGGGAGACGGCGTGATGGAGTCGGAAAGCAACATAAATGAAGCCTTTGAGGACAAAACCCGTGTTCATCAGGAGACGGGGAAGGAATTGTCGATCGCCTCCACCTCCTGCAAAATGGTCAGCTTTGATACGCTGCGGAAAGAATTACACGGCGCAGGGTTTTCGGCGGAGGAGGACGGGTTGACTGAAGCGCCGCCGGATTTCCCCGTAATCATGTATGCGGTGGTGCGGTAAATTTTCGTTTGTTTGAATGAAAGAAAGGATACGCAATGAACAAATACTTACCCCAACTCTTCGCCCAGCTCTCCCACGAATACAACTGCGACCCCGCCGACTTCACCAAAGCCGAAAATGTCCTCACCCTGTCAAAATACAGCGAAAAGGCACGGGCTTACAGCGATGAAAAGCCCTTTTTCCACATGGTCACCACGGGAAGCAATGCAGTCATTACCGCCGAGGAGTGCCTGCACCCCTTTCTGAAGGAGTTCATGAAAAAGTCAGGCACATTCCTGTTCGAGCTGCCCAATATTCTGCCGCTGGAAAAGGAGCTGAACCGGTTCGGTCACACCCTGTCCCAGACCCATCATATGTTCCTGCCCTCTCATGACGTGGAGCCTGTCCTCAACCTGCCCGTAAAGTGGTTTTACGGGGAGGAGATACACGGGTTCTACGGTGATAAGCGGTTCCCCAATGCGATATGCGAGGAGTACAAGCCCCGCCGACCCGACAGGATAGCCGTCTGCGCCTATGACGGGGACAATATCATGGGCATGGCGGGCTGCTCCGAGGACGCAGAGGGCTGGCAGCAGATAGGGATAGACGTGCTGCCGGAGTACCGCTCACGGGGGGTGGGCGTGTATCTTGTCACATTGCTGAAAAATGAGATATTGCGGCGGGGTGATATCCCCTTTTACGGAACAAGCGTGTCGGGGTATCATTCGTGGAATATCGCCATAAAATGCGGGTTCAGACCTGCGTGGGTGGAGGTGGGCAGCAGACCGCTGCCCAAGGACGGCTGACGGCTGCGGTGAAAGGATATTTGTTATGCTTATCCGATGAATGTGCTTCATCGGATTTTTATTTTTACAAAAACAGCCAAAAACATAGTGACAATTCCGTAAAAATGTGATATACTATTGTTGTATACCCAAAGAAAGGAGAGACCGCCACATCATGAACTACGAAAAATCCTGCGGCGCCATCGTGTACCGCAAGTATCACGGCAACACTGAGATACTGCTGGTGCGCAGCATAAAGTCAGGGCACTGGTCTTTCCCCAAGGGACACGTTGAGGAGGGCGAGACCGAGGAGGAGACCGCCCGCCGTGAGATAAAGGAGGAGACAGGCTTAGACGTACTGCTGGACACAGGCTTCCGTGAGACCGTCACCTTCTCCCCGAAGCGCAACACCAAGAAAACCGTGGTGTACTTCGTTGGTATGGCGACCAGCCATGAGCTTATCCCCCAGCAGGAGGAGATATCCGAGCTGAAATGGCACGAAATAGGTCAGGCTATCGGCGTGCTGACCTACGAAAACGACAAGGTCATTGTAAGCAAGGCAAAAGCGTTTATTGCCCTGATGAAATAAATAAAACAAGAGCTATTGCCCTTTTCGGCAATAGCTCTTTCCTGTGTCATCATTTTTCGGAAATCCATCTTTTCCGCAGGAAAAGATACCACAACTGTACACTATACACTGTAAACTGTTTACTGTCAGTTCCCCCAGCTGAGAACGTAAATGTTCACCTGCTTGGCACCGTACTGCACGGATACCCAGTAGTAATCCTCCATGTTGCCCATGTAAAGGTCTACAAGCACGCCGGCTGCGGTAAGGTTGCCGGTGTCGGCGGCAATGGCGTAGCCGTAGACGTAGCTGCCGTCGGTGCTTACTATATAAAGCTCGGAGCCGTATGGGATTATTGCGGGGTCTACCGCAACGGTGCCTATCTCCAGCTTTCTGCCGCTGGCGGTGCCGCTGCCTATGGGAGCGGTGTAGGCGCAGGATTTACCTGTAAGGATAGTCTCGTAGTTCACGGGAAGCCCGTTTTCCAGTACAAGGTTGCCGGGGTCCTTCTTGCTGTAGGGAACGGTCAGGGCTGCACCCACGCTGATTATCTCGTCCACAGGCCATGCGGTTATCTCGGAGCTTAATGCGGTCTCGCTTTCCCTTACGCCGTCAACGTATTTCACAAGGCTGGTGTTGGTGCGGGTGCCGTTTACGCCCTCCTGTATCACCTCGCTGGTGTTGAGGGGAACAAGGTTGCTCCTTTGTGTAACGGTGTCGTAGGGTACTACCTCGTAGGTCTCCACCGTCTCATAGCGTACTCTGGTCACCGTCACCGTTTCGCCCTCTGCAAGCACGGTCTCGGGGTCAAGGTCGATATAATCGTCCTGCTCAAGAGTTATCTCCGCCCTGTCCAGAAGCGTCTGCACGGTCTGCTCATAAGCGTAAAGCTCTATGGTCTCGCCGTCCGCCTTAATGTAGACGGGGTAGCTTCTGTATACCTCCACCGTGGTAAGCTCTGCGCAAACGGTATCCTCCGAGGGCGCAACAACGTCCTGCGGATCAAGCTCTATGCCCGAGCGGTCGATAACGTCCTGTACCGTCTCATCGTAAGCGCATTCAACATACACTATGTCATCGTCTACGATAACGGGGATATTCAGCGAACGGTGGATAACGATATCCGCCTCGCCGTCAATGACGCCGCCGAAATCCACACGGTCGTATTCACCCACGGTGATCTCCTGCTCCGCCAGAATGTCCTCCAGCTCGTCGTACATGGTAAATGCACGGATAGCCTCGCCGCCGACGTAGATGCGGGCTTCATTCCTGAAGTAGACCACGCCTGTCAGCAGGAACATGATGCTGACCGAGGCAAAGCCCAGAAGCAGACCGAAAACGGTATGATTTTTCAAAATATTCTTTTTGCTTTTTACTTTTCTGATGACGTTCAGGACTTTTCTTTGAAATGTTACTTTCATAAATCCTCCTGTTTACGAGCAGGCACGAGTCGCCTGCATTTTTTTGGCAACAATTGAATTATACCCCGTTTTTCGGTAAATGTCAAATAAAAACAAACCTGAAATTTGTACAAAACCTACAAAAAAATCCTGTTACACTTTTGTTACCGTTTTGTAACCTTTTAAAAAAACGTCGTTTTTTTGCGTCTTTTCGGATTATGGGTCTTTTTATTCGTCACTTTCAACGAATTCGACCCATACCGTGAGTGAGAAAAAAACTTGACAAGCCTTTAAAGCGCAAAATACCCGCCTTTCGGCGGGTATTTTCTGTGTTTGTTCAAAAAATTACAGCTCTATCTTCCCATACAATGCAGAGCTTTTCTCAAACTCCACCGTCTCCTCGGAGTAGTCGCCTGCCTCGGGAGCGGGGGCTGTGCTGCGCTTGTACTCACGCTCGAAGGAGGTGGAGAAGCCGCTGCTCTGCTTGTAGGAGTTGGGACGTCCGCCGCCCTGCCTTCTGCCGCCCGACTGCGCACGGTGAGGGTCGGTGGAGCTTATCATTACCTTGCGGTAAGGCTCCTCTCCTGCGGAGCGGCTGGTAACGCCCTCTATCTCCGCTACCTTGCTGTGGATTATGCGGCGCTCATAGGGGTTCATGGGTTCCAAGGTCACACGTCTGCCTGTTTTCAGCACCTTTCTTGCAGTCTTTGCCGCAAGCGTTTCGAGAGCTTCTCTGCGCTTCTCACGGTAGTCGCAGCAGTCTATGCTTATGCGGCAGTAGTTGTCCTCGCCTCTGTTGCCTGCAAGAATGGTCAGGTACTGAAGTGCGTCCAGCGTTTCGCCCCGTCTGCCTATAACAACGCCTAAGTTGTCGCCTTCGATGTTCAGTATCACCATGTCGCCCTTCCTTACGGGACGAATGGTGAAGTCCTCGGTGCCCAGCGCTTTCAGCACGCTGGTGAGATACTTGGTGGCACGCTGTATCTTTGCGCAGTTCAGTATGGTGTCGTCGTCAGCCTCTTTTGCTGCGGGAGAAACGGGCTGTTCATCGTCCTCGATATTGTGAACGGGCCTTGCCGCTTCTGCGCCGATAGGCTCCCACACTGCGCTTATCTTGTAATCGCCCTTGCTGCCGAACAGCTTTTTCACGGGCTGCTCTAAAATGGTTATCTGTACCTCGTCTCTGTCGGCTCCCATTTCCTCGAATTCACGGTAAGCCTGCTCCTGAGCTTCTTCAAGGAGCTTTGCGGTGTATATTTTTTCCATGGTCGTTTCCTTTCCTCTTACTCGTCCTCTGTATTATCCTCCGAGGCGGCGGAATTATCCTCGTCAAGAGGCGGCAGGTCGGGTATATCCTCGTCGCCGTACTTCTCGGCGTCAGCCTTGCGGGCTTCCTCCAGCTTTTTGCGCTGGTACTCCTTCAGCTCCTTGGCGGACATATCCGACATCTTTCGGGTCACCTTTACCTCGTTGCCCTTCTCGTCGATATCCACCACGGTGGCGGTCGCCTGTATCGCGCCGCTCTTCTTTTCAAGCTCTAACCTCGCCTGCTCCTTCAGCTTTTCGGTAGGCCAGAACTTGTAGATAACAAGGGACTGGATTATGCCGAATACATAGCTTATCGCCCAGTAGAAGCCTACTCCTGCGGGGACCTGAAAGGCGATGTACAGGGAGAACAGCGGCATGATGAACAGCACATACTTTGCGCAGCCCTGCTGCTGTGCCATCTCGGGGTTGGTCTTTTTCTGTATTATCTGGGAAATAATAGTCTGAGCTATGGACATGAGCAGTGACAGAATGGGTATTATCAGCAGCGGGAACTCAAAGCCCGGCGTCTCGCCTAAATCAAGCCCTAAGAACTGCATATTGCTGCTGAGGCGGTCCAGCTTGTCCAGCGTCTCCTGCGTCACCGCAAGGTCGGAGAACGCCTCCTTGTGCTGAGTGTATACTCTCAGCGCCGCCAGCTCCTGTCTCAGAGAGGCGAAGGTGGCGTTTTTGGACATACTCAGCGCAGACTTTACCTCCTTTGAAAGGCGGGAGGTGTTGTCTATAAGGCTGGCGACGGTGTCGTCGCTGAGGTTGGTCAGCAGCTTCCACTGCTCCTCGGTGATATTGTAGGTCGCCATCACGCTTTCTTTATTGTACTCGATGGCTGCCTTTGCGTCGTTGATGTTGAAGTTTGCCTCGGCGGGGATAGTCACCTGCTCCTGCACCGAATAATTTTCCTTTGCGCCCTCGGCAAGGGAATCCAGATAATCCTGCGTGATTATCTTGAGGGCGGAGTCGCCGTTTTCGGTAAAGTCAAGATATACCTGAAGGTCGTCGGGATTGGAAAGCAGGGTCAGAGCGTAGTCGGTCTGCTTCGCCCTTGTTACGATGGCGGAGACTGCGCCGCTGTCGCCCCAGTCCAGATGCTCCATGTGGGTCATGGGCTTGTACACAACGTCGATAACGCCGAACAGGATAAGGAAGGTCAGCAGCATGGTGCCGCAGCCGCCCATGGGGTTATAGCCCTCCTTCTGCAGCTTGGCAAGCTCCTCCTGCTGCTTGTCCCTGTTGTTGCGGTACTTCTGCTGTATCTCCCGCACCTTGGGGGTGAAAAGCAGGGACTTCGCCATGTTCTTCTGCTGCTTTAAAAACAGCGGGAAGGTGGCTGCCTTGACGATGACGGTGAATATGATTATTGCCAGACCGAAGTTGTTTACCAATAAGTAGCACGCCCACATTATATAGCCGAGAGGGGTGCCCACTATAGTGTAGAGGAAGTCTATAAATATCACTCCTTTTGACAGTGTACAGTTGCGGGAAAAGACGGAATTTTTGAAAATTTTCAGTTTTTGCGGTTTTTCCTGCGGAATTTCTTCTGAACGCCCTGCTTCAGCCAGCGGAAGAAGTAAAATTCCTCGGGGACGGGGTCCCAGCCGCCTGCGGAGAAGGGGTTGCAGCGGCAAATACGCCAAAACGCCAAAAAGCCGCCCTTGACCGCACCGAAACGGCTGACAGCAGCAAGTGCGTACTGGGAGCAGCTTGGTGTAAAGCGGCAGGAACGCGGCAATCTTTCCGATAAAGTTATCCTATAAAGTTTTATTAACCCAATTAGAATGTATTTCATCTTTATACGTTAGCCGTACAGGAGACCTGTCGGCTGTCAGAAAAGCGCCGCCCGCAAGTCGGGTGTCAGTGGTGTTTTTTTGCAAATCACGGGAGCTCGGAGACAGATCAGCTTCCGAGCTTTTCCAATATCAGCGATCTCATAACAGAGTATATCTTGGTGGATTTCAGGTAGGGGGTCTTGCCCCTTGCAACAAAAACAAAGTCGTGGCGCTGCTGACAGCGCTGTCTCAGCTCAGGCTCCAGCAGGCGGAAGGCTTCCCTTATCACGCGCCTTGCACGGCTGCGCTTTACCGCGTTGCCTATCTTTTTCGAGGTAACTATGCCTAAGCGGTTCACCCGCCTCTTGTTGGGGCGGAAATAGCAGACGAATGCGCCGTTTACTATGCTTTTGCCTTTTTTGAAGAGATACTGGAATTCCCTATTCTTTTTGACGCTTACAAATTTTTTTGCGTAGTCCGTATTGCTCAAGCTGTCCACAAGCTTAGTGGGAAAGTCTCTTTCTGCCCTTTGCACGTCTTCTGGCAAGTACTTTTCTTCCGTTGGAGGTGTGCATTCTCTTTCTGAAGCCGTGCTCCATCTTTCTCTGACGCTTTTTGGGCTGGTATGTTCTTTTCATTGTAGGTCTCCTTTCCGATAGATAAGTGTTGTTATTTTTGGCTGTCCCGAGTGGATAGCCTATTTATTATACAGCAATTGCCTCTTTATGTCAAGGGGTTTGTGTGGATTTTTTGGCTTTTGCGGCGAAAAGTCCTTAACCTTTCAGCAAGTGCCGATAGCTCGCTATGTAAATAACCCCGCTTATCACCGTCAGCACCGTGCTTATCCACATTAAAATGTCGGAGATAAGTCCTACGGGAAAACCGTCGAAAAACGCAAAGGCAAAATTGTCCGTAAGGATATGCAGGGCGGTTATCACGGCGATGGCTATCATGGTGAAGGCGGTCTTCAGCTTGCCCCATATCCCTGCGGCGATAACGGTGCGGTCGTTGCTGCTTGCCGCCGCAAGACGGAGAGCGGACACGATGAATTCACGGCAGATTATGATTATCACAAGGTAAGAGGCGGTCCAGCCCAGCTCCACCATGCAGATAAGGGCGGCGCTGACCAGCACCTTGTCCGCCAATGGGTCAAGGAATTTCCCTAAATCGGTGATAAGATTGTTCTTTCTTGCTATCTTCCCGTCTATCATGTCGGTCAGCGACGCTGCGCCGAACAGTATCAGCGCCCAGAGGTAGTTGTACGGTATCCCGCTTATCAGCATGAAGGCTACATAGAACGGCACGGCGATGACCCTCGCCACGGTAAGTTTGTTTGGTAAATTCACTTTGTTGCTCCTTATAGTTGTCAGAGAACGGTCGGCGTCTTACTGCACCAGTTCCCCTATCAGATTGTTATCGACGCTGTCCGTTATTTTAACGTTCACGAACTGCCCCGCTTTCAGACCTTTGCCTGTAAAGTAAACCATTCCGTCTATCTCGGGGGCGTACATATAGTTTCTTCCGAAGTACATCTCGAAGTAGCGGTCGTAGCCCTCCACCACCGTCTCAAAGGTCTTGCCCGCCTGCTGGTCGCAGAAGTCCGCAAAGCGCACCTCCTGCTGCTCGGTTATTATCTCGCAGCGGTGCTCCTTTTCTGCGTCGGGTATCTGATTTTCCATCTCGGCGGCGGGAGTGCCCTCCTCGGCAGAGTAGGCAAAGCAGCCTAAATGCTCGAATTTTACGTTGTTGACGAATTCCGCAAGCTCTACGAACTGATCCTCAGTCTCGCCGGGAAAGCCGGTTATGACGGTGGTGCGGAGTATCAGGTCGGGCAGCTCGGTGCGCAGCTTTGCGAATAAGTCCCACAGGCTGTGACGGTCGCCGCTGCGGTTCATGGCTTTCAGAATGTCGCTGTTGCAGTGCTGTATGGGTATGTCGAGGTAGTGCAGTATCTTGTCCTGCCGCTTTATGCACTGTATAAGCTCGTCGGTCATGCGCTCGGGGTAGCAGTACAGCAGGCGTATCCACTTTATGCCGTCTATTTCGCATATTTTGTCCAACAGCTCGGGAAGCGCCAATCTTTTGTACAGGTCAAGTCCGTAGCGGGTGGTGTCCTGAGCCACAAGTATCAGCTCTTTCACTCCACGCTCCGCAAGGCTTTTTGCTTCCTCGACTATATTCTCCATTGTACGGCTGCGGAAAGGACCTCTTATGTAGGGTATGGCGCAGTAGGAGCAGCGGTTGTCGCAGCCGTCGGCTATTCTGAGATATGCGTAGTGGGTCATGGTGGACAGCAGGCGGTCGCCCTCCATATCGTGGTCGCCCACCTTGCTGCTCTTTATTATGCGTTCGCCCTTCATTACGGCTTCGATAGCCTTGACTATGTCGCCGTTGCAGCCAATGCCGAGTACGCCGTCTATCTCGGGGAACTCCTCGTCCATCTGCTCCGTATAGCGCTGGGCAAGGCAGCCGGTGACGATTATCTTTTTGTTGATGCCGTCGTTTTTGCGGCTTATCGCCTCCATTATCTCCACGATGGCTTCCTCCTTTGCGGATTGGATAAAGCCGCAGGTGTTTATTACCACCACGTCTGCCAAGCCCGCTTCGGGAACTAATCTGTAGCCTGCTTTATGTATTCTGTCCATCATAAGCTCGGCGTCGCATTGGTTCTTCGGGCAGCCGAGGGATACCATTCCTACTTTTATCTGTTCCATTTTCTCTCCGATTTTTTGTATTTATTCTTCGTCTTCAAGCTCCTCAAGCACTGAGGTGATAGCAGCCTTTATCTCACCGAACCCGTATCCCCGCCGTGCCAGCGCAGCTATCACCTTCTGCCTCTCGTCACGGTCGGATATCCGCTGTGAATACTTCTTGCGGACAAGCTCGGTAAGGCTCTCGGTCATGTCCTCACGGCTGTACTCGGACAGCGCCTGCTCTATCAGCTCGTCAGGCACGCCCTTGCGCCGCATTTCCGCCTTTGCCCTGTGCAGCCCGTACTTCTTGCCGTTGATGATAGAGCTTGCCAAACGCTTGGCATAATCCTCGTCGTCCAGAAAGCCGTAGCGTGTCATGTCCTCTATGACACGCTCTGCGGTCTTCTCGGAGTAATTGCCCAGCAGCTTTTCCCTTAATGCGGCGGTGGAGTAGGGTCTGCTGCCCAGCAGGTACATCGCCCGCTTTCGTGCCCGCTCGTACTCCGGGTCACGCTCCTCCTCAAACAGAGCCATCAGTCGTCCTCGTCAATGGAGAATTCCTCGAAATCCTCCTCCGCTTCTACTACGACGTTCTTCTTGCCGCCCTTTTTGGCAGGGGCTTTTGCGGGTGCGGCGCCTTCCTCGGCAGCAGGCGCTTCTGCCGCAGCATCGCCGCCTTCGCTCTCCTCGTCCTCGGACTGCCCGAGGAACAGAGCGTCCGCCTGCTCCCGTATCTTCTTCTCTATCTCGTCAAGCACGTCGGGATTTTCGGGCAGCCACTTCATAACGCTTTCACGTCCCTGCCCTATCCTCATATCATTGTAGCTGAACCATGAGCCTGACTTCTTGATAATGCCAAGCTCCACGCCCATGTCCACCACCTCGCCCATTTTGCTGATGCCCTTGCCGTATATCATGTCGAATTCGCAGGACTTGAACGGAGGCGCGACTTTGTTCTTCACTATCTTGCACTTGGTGCGGCTGCCGATTATCTCGCCGCCCTCCTT
>JAFLUH010000031.1:15767-23183 GCA_022508895.1 Oscillospiraceae bacterium | reverse complement strand
CCCCTGCAGACTCTCCGTGCAGACATCGACTACGGCGTTGCAAGAGCCAACACCACCTACGGCGTTATCGGCGTCAAGGTCTGGCTGTACAAGGGCGAGGTGCTGAAGGGCGAGATCGGCAAGGAAAGAAACAACGACAAGCCCGCAAGACGTCCCCGTGACAACCGTGACCGTGGTGAACGCGGCGAAAGAAGAAACGCAAGACCCAGAGGAGAAAGAAAAGAAGGGGGTAAAGAATAATGCTCCTTCCAAAGAGAGTTAAGCACCGCAGAGTGCAGAGAGGCCGCATGACCGGTAAGGCTACAAGAGGCAACGTAGTTTGCTACGGTCAGTACGGACTTCAGGCGCTGGAGCCTGCATGGATAACCAGCAACCAGATAGAAGCAGCCCGTATCGCCATGACCCGTTACATCAAGCGTGGCGGTCAGGTTTGGATCAAGATATTCCCCGATCTGCCTGTTACCAAGAAGCCTATGGGCACCCGTATGGGTTCCGGTAAGGGCGCACCCGAGTATTGGGTAGCGGTGGTAAAGCCCGGCAGAGTTATGTTTGAAATTGCAGGGGTAGCGGAGGAGACCGCCCGTGAGGCTATGCGTCTTGCAATGCACAAGCTGCCCATCAAGTGCAAGTTCATCAAGAAGGAAGAAGGAGGCGAGCAGTAATGAAGGTCACCAAGGAAATCAGAGAGCTCAGCGAGGCCGAACTGAACAACAGAGAGACCGAGCTCAAGCAGGAGCTGTTCAACCTCCGTTTCCAGCTTGCCGTAAACCGTCTTGAAAATCCCATGAGGATAAAGGCAGTCAAGAAGGAAATCGCAGTTATCAAAACGATCCGCCGTCAGCGTGAGATCGAGGCAAATAAGTGAGAAGGGAGGACGAACAAATGGAAAACACAAGAAACTTAAGAAAAACAAGAGTTGGCGTAGTTACCAGCAACAAGATGGACAAGACCATAGTCGTTGCCATCAAGGACAATGTTCGCCACCCCTTGTACAAGAAGATAATCAAGCGCACCATCAAGCTGAAGGCTCACGACGAGGAGAACACCTGCAACGTGGGCGACAAGGTAAAGATCATGGAGACAAGACCTCTGTCCAAGGACAAGAGATGGAGACTTGTGGAAGTGCTTGAGAAGTCCAAGTAAGATAACGGGAGGATAAAGACCAATGATACAAATGCAGACACGCCTTAAAGTGGCTGACAACACCGGCGCAAAAGAGCTGATGTGCATCAGGGTACTGGGCGGCACACGCAGAAGGTACGCAAATATCGGCGACGTAGTGGTGGCTTCCGTTAAGAAAGCAGCTCCCGGCGGTACCGTTAAGAAGGGCGACGTAGTCAAGTGCGTTATCGTCCGCAGCGCTACCGGAGTAAGACGTGACGACGGCACCTACATTCGTTTCGACGAGAATGCGGCTGTTCTGATAAAAGAAGACAAAAACCCCAGAGGCACCCGTATATTCGGACCTGTGGCGAGAGAGCTCCGTGATAAGGAATACATGAAGATCCTGTCCCTTGCTCCCGAAGTACTTTAAGGAGGAGCAGTCATGAGCAAATTACACGTTAAAAAAGGCGACGAGGTAATGATAATTTCCGGCAAGGACAAGGGCAAAAAGGGCAAGGTGCTGGAGATATCCCCCTCCGAGGGCAAGGTCATCGTGGAAGGCAGAAACATGGTCACCAAGCACGTCAAGCCCCGCAGACAGGGACAGCTTGGCGGCATAGTAAAGGCTGAGGGCGCAATTTACGCCTGCAAGGTAATGCCCGTCTGCCCCAAGTGCGACAAGCCCACAAGAGTCGGTCACAAGATCGACGGCGACAAGAAGGTAAGAGTTTGCAAGAAATGCGGCGCAGCTCTGTAAACCCCAGTATCAGGTGGAAAGGCAGGATAAAGCAACTTCCTGCTGTCACCGGTAAGGAGAAAATAAAATGTCAACAATGAAAACCTATTACAAGGAAAACGTTGCTCCCGCGCTGTTCAAGAAGTTCGGCTACAAGAGCGTAATGCAGATTCCGAAGCTTGACAAGATCGTGGTGAACGTTGCCTGCGGCGAAGCAAAGGACGACCACAAGAAGGTTGAAGCGATAATGGCTGACCTTTCCGCAATAACCGGTCAGAAGCCCGTTATCTGCAAGGCTAAGAAGGCTATCGCAAACTTCAAGCTCCGTGAAGGCAACATCATCGGCGTTAAGGTAACGCTGAGAGGCGAGACGATGTACGAATTCCTTGACCGCTTCTTCAACGTTGCACTGCCCCGTGTACGTGACTTCAGAGGTATCAACCCCAACAGCTTCGACGGCAGAGGCAACTACAGCGTAGGCGTAAAGGAGCAGCTGATATTCCCCGAGATCGACTACGAAAAGATAGACAAGATCAGGGGCATGGACATCAACTTCGTTACCACTGCAAAGACCGACGAGGAAGCAAGAGAACTGCTGTCCCTTATGGGCGCACCGTTCTCCAAGTAAGAAAGGAAGCTTATAAATGGCAAAGAAATCAATGATTGCAAAGCAGCAGCGTCCTGCAAAGTTTTCCACCAGAGCCTACAACAGATGCAAGCTCTGCGGAAGACCCCATGCTTACCTCCGTAAGTACGGCATTTGCAGAATTTGCTTTAGAGAGCTTGCTTATAAGGGACAGATCCCCGGCGTCAAGAAGGCAAGCTGGTAAGAAACCCGAGACGGAAAGAGCGGAGTACCCCCCGACGCAGGGCTGTGTAGGCGGCAGGCGTTTGCAGGCTTTACACGGAATGTACAACGCTAACTACCGACTTTATCTCTGAATTTAACAGGAGGACGCAGAATATGCAGATCACCGATACTATCGCAGATATGCTGACCCGTATCCGCAATGCAAATGCGGCGAAGCACCCAACTGTCGATATCCCCTGCTCCAACATGAAGAAGCAGATAGCCCAGATACTTGTAGACGAAGGCTATATCAAGAACTTCCGCATCATCGAGGACAACAAGCAGGGTATCATCAGAATTACTCTGAAATACACAGAAGACAGACAGCAGGTCATCACGGGCTTACGCAGAGTGAGCAAGCCCGGCCTGAGAATTTATTCAAACTCCAAGGATATGCCCAAGGTAATGAAGGGTCTGGGGATAGCAATTGTTTCCACCTCAAAGGGCGTTATGACTGACAGAGCTGCAAGAGCGGCTCACGTTGGCGGCGAAGTCCTTGCGTTTGTATGGTAAGGAGGAACAGGATATGTCAAGAATAGGTAAAGCACCGATCACTGTTCCTGCCGGCGTTGAAGTCAAGGTTGACGGCAATGCAGTGACCGTAAAGGGACCCAAGGGCACCCTTACAAAGGAATTCAAGCCTTCTATGAGCATTTGTGTAGAGGAAGGACAGGTAAAGGTTGCACGTCCCGACGACGAGGCTCCCAGCCGTGCTCTCCACGGTCTCACAAGAACGCTTATCGCAAACATGATCGAAGGCGTGACCAACGGCTTCCAGAAGGTACTGGAGATAAACGGCGTAGGTTACAGATGCCAGAAGCAGGGTAAGGACCTTAACCTGAACTTAGGCTTCTCCCACCCCGTTGTAGTATCCGACACCGAGGACATCACCATTGAGGCGCCTCAGCCCAACCAGATAATCATCAAGGGCATCGACAAGCAGAAGGTAGGCCAGTTTGCAGCGGAGGTACGCAGCATACGTCCCCCCGAGCCTTACAAGGGCAAGGGCATAAAGTATGCCGACGAGGTTATCCGCCGCAAGGAAGGCAAAGCCGCTAAGGGCAAGAAGTAAGGGGTGAACGAAAATGATAAAGATAGTTGACAAAAAGGCAAACAGAGTTAAGCGCCACAAGAGAGTCAGAGGCAAGGTAAGCGGTACCGCTCAGTGCCCCCGTCTTAACGTTTTCCGTTCCGCCAAGCACATCTATGCACAGCTTATCGACGACAACGCCGGAGTGACCCTCGTTTCCGCTTCCACTCTGGAGAAGGGCTTTGACGGCTTCGGCGGCAACGCTGAGGCTGCCAAGAAGGTAGGCGAGGCTTTGGCTAAGAAGGCCAAGGACAAGGGAATAACCGACGTGGTCTTCGACCGCTCCGGCTATGTATATCACGGCAGAGTAGCTGCGCTGGCTGAAGGCGCACGCGAAGGCGGACTGAATTTCTAAGAAGGAGGAAAAAACTTTGGCTATTATAGACGCATCTAAACTTGAGCTTTCCGAAAAAGTCGTTGCCATCAACAGAGTAAGCAAGACTGTTCAGGGCGGACGTGTTATGAAGTTCAGCGCACTGGTGGTAGTTGGTGACGGAAACGGTATCGTAGGCTTCGGTCTGGGCAAGTCCAACGAAGTTCCCGACGCTATCCGCAAGGGTATAGAGGACGCCAAGAAGAACCTCGTTAAAATTTCTCTCAAGGGAACCACCATTCCCCATGAGGTAGTAGGCAGGTTCGGCGCAGGCGCAGTTCTCATGAAGCCCGCTCCCGAGGGTACCGGCGTTATCGCAGGCGGCCCCGTTCGTTCCGTTATCGAAATGGCAGGCATCAAGAACATCAGAACCAAGTCCCTCCGCTCCAACAACCCCTGCAACGTGGTAAGAGCTACCATGGCAGGTCTGACCTCTTTAAGAGACGCAGAGCAGGTTGCTGCCCTCAGAGGCAAGACAGTCAAGGAAATATTCAACTGATCGAAAGGCGGAGAGCAAAATGGCAAAGAAGATTAAACTGGTAAAATCCTTAGTAGGGCGCAAGGACAGCCACATCGCAACCGCAAACTCCCTCGGACTTCGCAAGATAGGCGACGAGACCGTCCAGCCCGACAATGCCGCTACCAACGGCAAGATAAAGCACATCGGTTATTTGGTTCAAGTCACCGATGAGTAACGAATGAAAATCAAGGAGGTGTAACCAATGAAGCTACACGAATTATCTCCGGCACCCGGCTCCACAAGAGAGGTAAAGCGTATAGGCAGAGGTCACGGCTCAGGCTGGGGCAAGACTGCCGGTAAAGGCCACAAGGGTCAGTGGGCGCGTTCAGGCGGCGGCGTAAAGCCCGGCTTTGAGGGCGGTCAGACCAAGCTGGCAATGCGTATCCCTAAGCGCGGCTTCAACAACAAGAATTTCGCCACCGTATACGCTACCGTAAACGTATCCGACCTTGAGGCGAGATTTGAGAGCGGCGCAGTGGTAGACGAGGCTGCTATCATAGAGTCGGGTCTGCTGAAAAAGACCTTCGACGGCATTAAAATTTTAGGCAGAGGCGAGATAACCAAATCCCTCACAGTCAAAGCCGCAAAGTTTTCCGAGAGCGCAAAGTCCAAGATCGAGGGAGCAGGCGGAAAGGCTGAGGTGATCTAATTGTTTGAAGTTTTCCGTAACGCATGGAAGATCGCCGATCTGCGCAAGAAGATACTTTTCACCCTGTTCATCGTTCTGATTTTCCGCTTGGGCGCAAGCATATTCGTTCCGTTCCTTGATTCGGCGGGAATTGCCGATATTCTCGGAATGAACAGCTCCGACGGCAACCTGTTCTCCTACTGGGATCAGATGACCGGCGGCTCGCTGAGCAACGGTACATTGTTTGCAATGTCCATCACGCCCTATATCAACGCGTCCATCATCGTTCAGCTGCTGACGGTCGCCATCAAGCCCCTTGAGCGGCTTGCCAAGGAGGGCGACGAGGGCAGAAAGAAGCTGAACAAGATAAACAAGTTCGTTGCGCTCGGCTTGGCGATATTCCAGGCGGTGGCATTCTATATCACCCTGCGCAACGGCAACGTTGTAGTTTACACCAAGGGCTTTGATTCGGTGCTGGCTATGATAACGATAGTTGCCTGCTTCGTAGCGGGTGCGTCGCTGATAATCTGGCTGGGCGATCAGATAAGTGAGAGAGGCATCGGCAACGGTATCTCGATAATCCTTTTCGCAGGTATCGTATCCAGACTTCCCAACAACATATTTGACCTTATAAAGCAGATGGAGACCGGCGTTGTCAACATGATACTGGTACCCATCATACTGATAATCTATGTTGCGATGATAACTCTGGTAGTCCTGATGACCAACGCCGAAAGGCGCATACCCGTTCAGTACGCAAAGCGTGTTGTGGGCAGAAAGATGTACGGCGGTCAGTCCACCTACATTCCCATCAAGGTCGCAATGTCAGGCGTAATGCCCATCATCTTTGCAATGTCCATCATGTCCCTGCCCTCCACGATATGCTACTTCTTCAACATCAAGGGCGACTACACCAGCGGTCATGACTTCTGGGAAGGCTTTGTAAGACTGTTCAGCACGTCAAGCTGGCTGTATGCGGTGCTGTACTTCCTGCTGATAATCGGCTTCAACTATTTCTATGTGGCTATCCAGTATAACCCCATAGAAATTGCCAACAATCTCAAGAAGAACAACGGCGCTATCCCCGGCTACAGACCCGGACAGCCCACTGCGGACTTCATCAGAAATTCCCTGAACAAGGTAACGCTGATAGGCGCTATCTTCCTCGGATTTATCGCAATATTCCCCATAATCTTCCAGAACGTCAGCGGTATCAGAGGTCTCTCTCTGGGCGGCACCACAATGCTTATCGTTGTAGGCGTTGCGCTTGAGACCATGCGCACACTCGAAAGCCAGATGATGATGAGACATCACAAGGGCTTCCTTGAGTAATAAGACCTGAGAGATAAAGCAACAGTGTGAGGGGGAAGGGCTGCCGATATGCAGCCACCTCCGTGTGAAAGGATAACAGTATGAATCTGATATTTTTAGGCGCACCCGGCGCGGGAAAAGGCACACAGGCTGAGATAGTATGCGACAAGCTTGGCATTCCCGCCATCTCCACAGGCAATATGCTCCGCGAGGCGGTGAAGAACGGCACTCCCGCAGGTCTTGCGGCAAAGGAGTGCATGGAAAAGGGCGATCTGGTGCCTGATGATGTAGTTATCGGCATTCTCAAGGACAGGATCGCTCAGGACGACTGCAAGAACGGCTTCATTCTTGACGGCTTCCCCAGAACCGTTGAGCAGGCTGAGGCGCTGGACAAGATGGGCGTCAGCATCGACAAGGTCATCGAGATAAGCGTTCCCGACCAGAAGATAATCTCCCGCCTTTCCGGCAGACGAGTATGCGAGGGCTGCGGCGCTTCCTACCATCTGGACTTCAAGCCCACCAAGGTGGAGGGCGTATGCGACAGCTGCGGCGCTAAGGTAGTGCAGCGTGTCGACGACAAGCCCGAAACGGTGCTGTCAAGACTGGAGACCTACCGTGAAAAGACTGCTCCTCTCAAGGATTACTACCAGAACAAGGGCAAGCTGGTAACGGTGAACGGTCAGGAGGAAATTGCAGAAACTTCCAAGCTGACCCTTGCAGCGATCGAAGGCTGACAAAGAGGGTAACACAATTGATCCAGGTTAAATCTGCAAAGGAAATCGCTTCGATGATGAAAGCCTGCGA
>JAFLUH010000031.1:0-15667 GCA_022508895.1 Oscillospiraceae bacterium | reverse complement strand
AATTGATCCAGGTTAAATCTGCAAAGGAAATCGCTTCGATGATGAAAGCCTGCGAGCTTTCACAGCAGGCTCTTGTGTACGCAGGAGAGGTGCTGAAGGCGGGAATGTCCACCTACGAGCTTGACCGCCACATTCACGACTTCATCGTGAAGCACGGCGGAAAGCCTTCATTCCTCGGGTATCACGGTTTTCCCGCAAGCTCCTGCATATCCGTAAACGAGGAGCTTATCCACGGTATCCCCAGCAAGAGCAGGAAGATACAGGAAGGCGACATCGTTTCCATAGACGTAGGAGCGTTCATTGACGGCTTTCACGGCGACAATGCCTATACCTTCACGGTGGGCGAGGTCAGCGAGGAAACAAAGCGTTTGCTTCAGGTTACCGAGCAGAGCCTTTACAAGGGTATTCAGCAAGCCCGTAAGGGCAACCGCATCGGCGACATCGGAAACGCTGTCCAGACCTGTGTGGAGGAAGCGGGCTACTTTGTGGTGAAGCGCTACATCGGTCACGGTGTGGGACGGGAAATGCACGAGGATCCCGAGGTGCCGAATTACGGCAAGGCGGGCAGAGGCGTAAGGCTTGTCCCCGGAATGACCATCGCAATAGAGCCGATGGTGAACCAGACCACCGAGCAGGTGAGAGTGCTGGGCGACAAGTGGACGGTGGTGGAGGGCAACAACAAAATGTGCGCCCACTTCGAGCACACCGTGCTGATAACCGAGGGCGACCCCGTGATAATGACGCTGACCAGTCATTGAAAATGACATAGTCATCTGATAAATGACCCCGTCACATGAAAGTGACATAGTCATCTGAAAGCAGAAAAAGATGGAATTTGAAAAAGGTACCGTAGTGGTAAGCAAGGCAGGGCGTGACAAGGGCTATTTTATGGTAGTGCTTGACGAGGCGGACGGCTGCGTTATCGTAGCCGACGGCAAGGAGCGGCCCCTTGACAGACCAAAGCGCAAAAACCCCAAGCACCTGCAAAAAACCAATCGCAAATTGAGTTTGGAGCAGTTGACCGATAAAAAGCTCAGAAGTTTTCTGAAAAGTCTGAGAAATCAGAGTCCCATGGAGGAGTTATATGTCTAAAGAAGACGTGATCGAAGTTGAAGGCATAATTCAGGAGGCATTGCCAAATGCAATGTTCAACGTGAAGCTTTCCAACGGCCATGTGATATTAGCCCACGTCAGCGGCAAGCTGCGCATGAACTACATTCGCATACTGCCCGGCGACAAGGTGACTATCGAGATGTCTCCTTACGACCTGACAAAGGGCAGGATCACATGGAGAGCCAAGTAAGTTTTTAAGTACAGCTTGGAGCTGTAAAGAAAGGAAGGATACGAAATGAAAGTAAGACCTTCGGTAAAGCCTATGTGCGACAAGTGCAAGGTTATCAAACGCAAGGGCAGAGTAATGGTCATCTGCAAGGACCCCAAGCATAAGCAGAGACAGGGTTGATTGCCCTTATAACAACGAAAGGAAAGGAAAAATATGGCAAGAATTGCTGGTGTGGACCTGCCCAAGGAGAAGCGTATCGAGATCGGTCTCACATACGTTTACGGAATAGGCAGAAAATCCGCAAATGACATTCTGGCAGCGGCAGGCGTTGACCCTGATATCCGTGTTAAGGACTTAACTGAGGATCAGGAAGCAAAGATCCGTGAGGTCATCGACGCCAACTACCGTGTAGAGGGCGACCTCCGCCGTGAAGTGGCGCTGAACATCAAGCGTCTGGTGGAGATCAACTGCTACAGAGGCGTGCGCCACCGCAAGGGTCTCCCCGTTCGCGGACAGAGGACCAAGACCAACGCCAGAACACGCAAGGGTCCCGCAAAGACCATCGCTAACAAGAAGAAGTAAATACTCACAGTAATTTTACAGAAAGGAAGCTATTAAATGGCAGGCAACAAAAATGTTAAAAAGGCAGGTCTGCGCCGCCGTGACCGCAAGAACATAGAGAACGGCTCTGCGCATATCCAGTCCACCTTTAACAACACCATCGTTACCATCACCGACCTTCAGGGCAACACCCTTTCATGGGCAAGCGCAGGCGGCTTAGGCTTCAGAGGCAACAGAAAGTCCACCCCCTTCGCAGCACAGTCCGCTGCTGAGACTGCGGCTAAGGCTGCAATGGTACATGGACTCAAGACCGTTGAAGTTTATGTAAAGGGTCCCGGCGCAGGACGTGAAGCGGCTATCAGAGCGCTTTCCGCAGCAGGCCTTGAGGTAAAGATGATAAAGGACGTAACTCCTATACCCCACAACGGCTGCCGTCCCCCCAAGAGGAGACGTGTATAGTTTGAACTGAGCGTCGTTGCTCAGCGTCGGAAAAAATCCGATACAACATCAATAAACGGAGGATATTTATAATGGCAGTAGATAAAACACCTGTGCTTAAAAGATGCAAAGCGCTTGGGATAAGCCCCGCAGTACTAGGTTACAGCAAGGAGACTAACAGAAAGGGCAACGGAAATCCCCGCAAGAAGATCTCCGAATACGGAATGCAGCTGAGAGAAAAGCAGAAGCTGAAATTCATCTACGGCGTTCTTGAAAAGCAGTTCCATCATTACTATGAGAGAGCTATCAAGGAAGAAGGCGTAGCAGGTGAGAACCTGATAAAGCTGCTTGAATCCAGACTGGACAACGTAGTATTCAGAATGGGTCTTGCCATCACCCGCCGTGAAGCAAGACAGCTGGTAGGTCACGGTCACTATACCGTAAACGGCAAGAGAGTTGACATTCCCTCCTACAGAGTTAAGGCAGGAGACGTTGTCGCCCTTTCCGAAAAGAGCAAGAAAAGCCCTAAGTTCGCTCAGATCGCTGAAGCCACCGACGGCAGACTTATTCCCGTATGGCTGGATATGAACAAGGAGGCTCAGTCCGCAACAGTTACCCGTCTCCCTCAGAGAGACGAGCTGGACTTCGAGATCCAGGAGCAGCTTGTGATCGAGTTGTACTCCAAGTAATTCGTTTATATCCTATGGTGCAGTTATTTTTAATTTGCAATTACGTTTATTGACTTTATCCGGTCATGTTATCGCAATTTAAAATTAACCGGGGCAGCAGCCGACTGCCCAACGTTTTCTGCCGCATTAAAATTTGATGGCGGAAACCCTGAGCACGGTACTGATTTCTAATGGAAATCAGTACAACAAACCGATTTACGCCTTTGGTGTAAATCATTGAACAGCAGGAGGGTTATAGGAATGCTTGAAAAAATAGAGAAGCCTGAGATAGAGACCGTCAAGCTCAAGCCCGACGGAAAATACGGAATGTTTACCCTCGAGCCGCTGGAATGCGGTTTTGGCAACACACTGGGCAACAGCCTCAGACGTGTTTTGCTCTCCTCTTTGCCCGGAGTTGCAGTTACCAGCGTCAAGATAGACGGGGTACAGCACGAATTCTCCACTATTCCCGGCGTTAAGGAAGACGTGACCGAGATAATCCTCAATATCAAGGGTCTTATCGCAAAGATGTACGGCGAAAGCCCCAAGACCGTTTATATTGAGGCGGAGGGCGAATGTGAGGTAATGGCGGGCGACATCAAGACCGACAGCGAGATCGAGATTTTAGATCCCGGAATGCACATCGCCACCCTTACCGCAGGCGCAAAGCTTTACATGGAGCTTGTCCTCGACAGAGGCAGGGGCTATGTGAGCGCCGAGAAGAACAAGTCCCGCATGAACCAGCCCCCCATAGGCACGATAGCAGTTGACAGCATCTACACCCCCGTTCTCAAGGTGAACTATTCCGTTGAGAACACCCGTGTAGGACAGCGCACCGACTTTGACAAGCTGATAATCGAGGTATGGACCGACGGCACCATCTCCGCTAAGGAGGCGGTAAGCTATGCGGCAAAGGTGCTGTGCGAGCATCTGAACCTGTTTGTTGAGCTGTCCGACGAGGCAAGCCAGCCGGAGCTTATGGTGGAAAAGGACGACAAGAGCAAGGACAAGATACTGGAAATGACCATCGAGGATCTGGAGCTTTCCGTACGTTCCTTCAACTGCCTGAAGCGTGCCAACATCAACACCGTGGACGACCTGATAAGCAAGTCGCCTGAGGAGATGATGAAGGTTCGTAACTTAGGCAAGAAATCCTTCGACGAGGTAAGAGCAAAGCTGAACTCTCTCGGCTTTGACCTTGCAGAGCCTGAGGAATAATCAACTCTTACGAAAGGAGTGTTAGTAAAATGAGAAAACTGGGAAGAACCAGCGATCATAGAAAGGCAATGCTCAGAGCTATGGTTACCTTCCTTCTGGAAAACGGCAAGATCGAGACCACCGTTACCAGAGCCAAGGAAGTAAAGAGCGAAGCCGAAAAGATGATAACTCTCGGCAAGAGCACCGACCTGCACAGCAAGCGTCAGGTGTTTGCCTACATCACAAAGGAAGAGGTAAGCAAGAAGCTGTTCGACGAGATCGCACCCAAGTATGCGGACAGGAACGGCGGCTATACCAGAATCATCAAGATTGGCCCCAGACGCGGCGATGCGGCTGAGATGGCTATTATTGAGCTGGTGTGAGTGTTTGATAAAAACATCAAAAGAGGCACTTTTTATGGAAGCGCCTCTTTTCGTTTATATACGGAAAACAATATCAGATAAATAATGCCTGTTTTATGATAATTTGGCATTTCTCGCTTTATGTCCTGTTCAAATAAGGCTTGGTTTGGTATACTGTAAACACAGGGGGGAGATTTTATGGACCAGATCAAAATAGGCAGCTTTTTAAAAGAACTGCGAAAAGAAAAAGGACTGACGCAGGAACAGCTTGCCGAAGAATTTAATGTTTCAGACAAAACGGTTTCACGCTGGGAAAATGGCAATAATATGCCGGACATCAGCGTACTGGTCGAGCTGTCGGAATTCTATGATGTGGATATTCGTGAGATCATCGACGGAGAAAGAAAAAACACCGATGTGAAAGAGGAAATAAATGACACTTTGGAAAAGGTGGCGGATTATACCGATATAAGCAAAGAAACAATAATCAACAAATTGAGAAACAACAGCATTATCGCTGCAATTGCGATCGCTGCGGCTTATATCATCGAGGTGTTTGGATTATCTCAGGGTTATGGAATTCTTTTTTTTGTTCAGTGCTTGATATTGTTTTTAGCATTGGTTTTTGTTGGCGAAAGTGTGACGTACGCCACCGGAAAAAAGAGTGAATTGAGAAAAAACGGAGGGAAAAGATTAAGCAAAGCTCTGAAAATAACTTTGGTGACTCTAAGCATTGTACTGGCGCTGGGCATTGCAGCAGGCGGCTACTTCCTCTACGCAAGCCAGCTCCGTTTCATCTGTATAGATTCGGACCAGCAGACGAACTGGTGGTGGGGGGAAGTATTTTTGATGCCCAGCGGAATGATTTACCCGGGAGGAATGTCTATGGAAGAAATGCAGGAATATTCCAAGTGGCTGAAGGAGGAGGGATATTACACAAGCGCTCCTGTGTTCCGCAGCGACACAAACTACGGCACAGCGAAATACCGTGACGTTTATATGTCTCTGATGAACGACTACATTCCCTATCTCTACGATATGTGCGAAAAATACGAAAACCGTGTAAGGATAGATTACACTGTGGACATCGACAATAAAAACAAAAGGATAACCGTATCCTTTACCGGTTTCGGATATCCCGAAAACGGCGAACCTGAAGTGCTGGACAGAGATTATATTTTTGACATAAGCAATGTTGATGAAGACAATATGCCCGTCCTGCTTACACAGTATACGTACGGCGAAAGAGTCAGCAAAATATTCGACATATAAGAGCAGCGGAGGACTTTTCAAAAGTCCCCCGCTTTTTTGTTGCATTTTTTTCGCAAAAATGTTAAAATAATCACAAAGTGATTATTTTACTTTTATGTCCAACGCCTCGTCATTCTGCTTCGCAGAATGACAACCGGCTCCTTGATGGACAATTTTACCATATCCTGCGGATATGGTAAAATAATCACAAAGAAAATTCCTCACCCAAAGGAGGACATATGAAAGACGGATTTATAAAAGCAGCCACCGCCACCCCCAAAATAAAAGTAGCCGACGTGACCCACAACGCCGACAGCATAATCGCCTGCATAAAGGAAGCGGCGGCGCAGGGGGTAAAGCTCCTCGCCCTCCCCGAGCTGTGCATAACGGGCTACACCTGCGGCGACCTGTTTTTTCAGAAAACCCTTATCGACGGTGCGTGGGAGCAGCTTCAAAGAATAAAAGACGAAGTTTCCGCTTTGGACATTATTGCAGCGGTGGGACTTCCCCTGCAAAAAAACGGAAAGCTGATAAACGCCGCCGCCGTGCTGTATCACGGTGAGATATTAGGCACCGTCGGCAAGAAATACGTTCCCAACTACAACGAGTTTTACGAGAAGCGGCACTTTTCCGATTGCATGGAGGAGCCGCCTGTGATATTCCGCTGCAGGGAGCTGCCCGAATTTGCCTTCGGCGTTGAGATATGCGAGGACCTGTGGTCGCCCTGCCCGCCCTCCGTACAGCTTGCGGCGGGAGGAGCAACGGTGATACTGAACCTCAGCGCCAGCAACGAGATGATAGGGAAAGCCGAATACCGCCGCAGCCTTGTGACGGGGCAGAGCGGCAGGCTTATCTGCGCCTACCTCTACGCCTCCGCAGGAGACGGCGAAAGCACCACCGACACGGTATTCTCGGGACACAGCCTTATTGCGGAGAACGGCGCACTGCTGGCGGAAACGGCGCCGTTCGACAACAGGCTGTCAGTCACCGAGATCGACGTTTTAAGACTGGCAGGCGAGCGGGGCAAAAACACCACCTTCCCCATGACAGGCGGCGCAGAGGTGGTGGAATTTTCCATGCCCTTGTCCGAAACAAAGCTGACCCGCTATGTAAGCCCCTCTCCCTTTGTCCCCGCAGAGGACGCAGACAGAGCTGACCGCTGCGAGAGCATTTTGCTCATGCAGAGCGAAGGCTTGCGGAAACGTGTGGAGCATACCGGCGCAAAAAGCCTTGTGATAGGCATTTCGGGAGGGCTGGACAGCTGCCTTGCGCTGCTGGTGTCGGCAAAGGCGATGGACAGGCTGGGCCGCTCACGGGCTGACGTTATCGCAGTCACGATGCCCTGTTTCGGCACCACACAGCGTACCAAAAGCAACGCAGTGCGGCTTTGCGAGGCGTTGGGCGTGACGCTTCGTGAAATAGATATCACCAAGGCTGTAACACAGCATTTCGAGGACATTTCACACGACCCAAAGAACATGAACGTTGTTTATGAGAACGCTCAGGCAAGGCAGCGGACGCTGATACTTATGGATATAGCAAACGAGGAAAACGGACTTGTGGTGGGCACGGGCGACCTGTCCGAGCTTGCCCTTGGCTGGGCGACCTACAACGGCGATCATATATCCATGTACGGCGTGAACGCAGGAGTACCCAAGACGCTGATACGCCATATCGTTCGCTATTACGCCGACAGCAGCGGGAACGGCGAGCTGAAAACGGTGCTGTACGACATACTCGAAACCCCTGTAAGCCCCGAGCTGCTGCCTGCGGAAAACGGCGAGATAAGCCAGAAGACTGAGGATCTGGTAGGACCCTACGAGCTGCACGATTTCTTTTTGTATTACGCCGTGCGCTGGGGATTTCCGCCGAAAAAGGTTTACAGACTTGCACGCTATGCGCACGGGAACGGCTACGGTGACGACGTGATACTGAAGTGGCTGAAAAACTTCTACCGCAGATTTTTCGCTCAGCAGTTCAAGCGGTCGTGCCTGCCCGACGCACCTAAGATAGGGTCGGTCACCCTGTCGCCGAGGGCGGATTGGAGGATGCCGTCGGATGCCTGCGCAAGGCTGTGGCTGGAGGAGCTGGAGGAAATGTAATAAAACAAAGGACAGGCTTTCAACCTGTCCTTTTCATTTTACAGCTCAATATCCACCCGATAATCCTCGTCAATAAGAACATACTCAGCCCCATACCTCCGGCACTGCTCCAGCATAACCGCATTTTCCCTGCGTGCCGTCTCAGGAGTATAATCATCTTCCAAGCGGTTTTCAACTACGCTTGCAAAGCTCCTGACTTTATCGAAGTGCTTTTCGATGTACTTTTCGCTCATAACAAGGCAGTAAAACCGTATCTCCCCCAGATATTCCTTTTCAAAATCCCCTGCCCAGTCAAAGGGTATATAGCAGCCCTCCACGATCATATTCTGCTTATTTTCGATTGCGGTCTTTATCATTTCACGGACGATTTTCCAAAGATAATCCGTCAGAAGCCTGTCGTCGCTTGTGGGCGTGAGCGCCGTGTTCCCGCTGCGGATAAGCCCCATTTTAAGGTGGTCTATGGAAAGGTAAGGATATTTGTACTTTTCGAGAAGCCTTTGCGCCAGCGCTGTTTTGCCCGTGTGGGAAGCGCCTGTAATAAGAACTATCATTTTTTCTTCCTCTGTTTGTGTGATACTAAGATTATATCACTTTTTCCTTTTTGCTGCAACATTGCAAAATCCCTCTGACTGTGCTATACTGTAATCAACAAACACTGCGGGGAATTACGATGTCAAAAGGACTGAAAATCACATATATAGTTTTTGCCGTGATATTGGCTGCGGCAATTGCGGGAACGGTGATAATATTCACAGCCCCTGCCTCTCAGACGGTGGAAATAATCAGCGGCGGGGAAGTGCTTTACACCTTAGACCTGCCCCGCACCGCAGACAAAACCATTCGTGTAGAGCAGGGCGGCAGCTACAACATTATCGAGATAACCGACGGGAAAATACACGTCAGCGAGGCGGACTGCCCCGACAAGACCTGCGTGCACATGGGCTTCCTGCGGGGCGGCGCACCCATTGTCTGCCTGCCCAACCGACTTGTTATACGGTATGTACAGGGCGGCGCAGTGGACGCCGTGGCGGGATAGGCGGCGATAACGGATATGAAAGTGAAAAGAATTGCGGAGCTTGCGCTGCTTACGGCGCTGGCGCTGATAATATTCGTGGTGGAGCTGCAGATACCCTCGCTTACGCCGATTCCCGGGATAAAGTTAGGGCTTGCCAATATCATCACCGTGTTTGCGGTGTATCGGTACCGTGCGGGAGAAGCGGCGCTTGTGCTGCTGGCGAGGATAATCCTCGGCTCACTGTTCAGCGGGAATATGACGGCTATCATGTACAGCCTTGCGGGAGGCGCTTTGTGTCTGCTTGGAATGCTGCTGCTGAAAAGGGTGATACCGTTGAAGCATATGTGGCTTTGCAGCGTGTTCGGCGCGGTGCTTCACAACGTGGGGCAGACAGCGGTGGCTTGCGCCGTGACGGGTACCGTTCAGATACTGTGGTATCTTCCCGCGCTTATGCTTTCGGGGTGCGTTGCGGGTGCGTTTACGGGGCTGTGCGCCCAGCTTGTTGTATCAAGGCTTTATAAGGGGAATGATAAATGAAGAAAACAAGGATATTTGCGTTGGCTGCGGTGCTGCTGCTGACAGCCTGCACTCCCGACGCTCCCTATCAGGCAAACATCTCCTTCTTCTCCATGGACACCTACATGGAGATAACCGCCTACGGTCACGTTGGCACATCTCTTGACGACTGCAAGGACGAAATAAACCGTCTGGAAGCCCTTCTCTCCGTTACGTCTCCCGACAGCGACATCGGCAGACTGAACGCCTCGGGAATGACCGACGTCAGTCCCGAAACCGCTGAAATAATAAAATACGCCCAGCGGATAGGCGGGGAAACGAACGGCGCACTTGACATAACGGTATACCCCGTCCTGAAGGAATGGGGCTTCACCACAGGGGACTACAAAATACCCGACGGCGATACCCTGAACGCCCTGCTGCAAAAGGTGGATTTCACGCAGATAAAGGCAGATGACAGCGCTATCCCCGCCGTCACTGTCCCCGACGGCGTACAGCTTGACTTGGGCGCTCTCGCCAAAGGCTACGCCTCGGACAAAGCCGCCGAGATACTCAGAGAGAACGGCATAACCTCCGCTCTGATAAATTTGGGCGGCAGCATAATGACAATAGGCGGCAATCCAAGCAGCGGCTCCCCCTGGCGCATAGGCATAAGAAATCCCTTTTCCCTTGACGAAAACATAGGCGTGATAGAGGTCGCCGACAAAGCCGTGGTAACCTCGGGAAGCTACGAGCGCTGCTTTACCGCCGACGGCAAAACCTACCACCACATAATCGACCCCGCCACAGGCTGCCCCGCAGAAAGCGGTCTTGTATCGGTAACGGTGATAGGCGGCAGCGGCATAATGTGCGATGCGCTCTCCACCGCCTTCTTTGTCATGGGAGCGGAAAAAGCCGCCGAATTTCACCGTGAAAAGGGCGGCTTCGACATGATACTTGTCACCGTGGAGGGGGAAATACTGATAACCGAGGGAATTGCCGACACTTTCACCAACCTCAGCAAGCTTCCCCTGACCGTACTCTGACAAATGCAGCAAACAGCATGATAACCGCTTCAGCAACCAATAGTTGCGGAAAAATTTTGAAATGTAAGCCGGAGTATATTGTACCCTCGGCGCAGATATGCTATCCTTTTTACAGCATAAAAGGAAAGGATGAAAAACATGAACATCGAAATGGCAAACCGCCTGACAGGTTTAAGAAAACAGCATGAGCTGTCCCAGGAGCAGCTTGCGGAAAGGTTAGGAGTAAGCAGGCAGGCGGTCTCAAAATGGGAGCGTGCAGAGGCGTCTCCCGACATAGAAAACCTGTCTTCTTTGGCAAAGCTTTACGGCATTACCATAGACGAGCTTGTAAACGGCGCACAGGAGCCGCCCTCGGCATTCGGCGCAGTACCGGAAAACAACGCCGCAGCTCCCGACGTTTCCATAAACACGCAGGAAAGCGGCGGCTGCCCGAACCCCTGCGAAAATGCCGACGGCGTTACCGTCACATTTTATGACAGCGTGGAAAAGCCCTCCATGGCTATGTTCCTTCTGAGAGGCTTTCCATTTGCCCTTATGGTGGTGATAGCCTTTCTTCTGACGGGCTTTCTGCTGAATTTATGGTACATAAACTGGATACTGTTCCTGCTTATCCCTTGCTGGTACGGCATGATCGACGCAATAAAAAAGCGCCGCCCCGATAAATTTCCGTATCCCGTTCTGGTGACTGCAGTTTACCTTGTCATGGGATTTATGTGGGAGCTGTGGCACCCCGGCTGGGTAGTGTTCCTGACTATTCCCATCTATTACTGGATAGCCGATGCCATAAGAGAACACAACAGGTAGCGGGGCAAAATGCGGTTTTCACTCCGCAAAATCCCCAAAAACAGGATATTTTATCAAAAAACGCTTGACAACGCCATTTTTTGGTGATATAATACATAAGATGATAGTGTAATGTAAGACTGGGTTTTGGAACTCGGTCTTAACTTCTTGTTAAGGAACTTTTTATGGCTAAAGAAAAAGGCGGAAAACGGGCGATGGCGCCCATGATAGAGAAGCAGGCGACCGGTGCCGCACTGCCGCTTCTGGAGCAGGCGGGCTGCGAGCTGTGGGACGTGTGCTTTGAAAAGGAAGGGGCAATGTGGTACCTGCGTGTCCTGTTCGACCGTGAGGGCGGCGTGGACAGCGACAGCTGCGAGGAGATATCCAAGCCCATCAACGAGCTGTTCGACAAACAGCCATTTATCGAGCAGGTGGATATTTTGGAGATAGGCACCCCGGGGATATCCCGCCGCCTGCGTAAGCCCGAGCATTTCAGAGCGTGGCTGGGAGAACGGGTCAGAGCGCAGGTGAAGACCGAAAAGGGCGAGACTTACGTCACGGGCACCCTTGACGATTACGACGAAGAAAAAAACGAGATAACGGTAAACGGCGAAACGGTCATGCTGAAAAAGTGCATCAAGGTGAACGCCGAGCCCGATGATTATGAATAAGAAATATAATACAGGAGGAAAAGACCAAAAATGGCTGCAAGAAAATCCGACAACAATAATCAGGAAAACTTTATCGAAGCTCTGAACCTGCTGGCAAAGGAGAAGGGGATAGAGCCGGAGGTGCTTATCGAAAAGATACAGACCGCCGTCACCATAGCGGTGAAAAAGGAATACCCCAGAAGCGAGAACGTAAAGTTTGACATAGACTCCGAAAAAGGCACCTTCAGCGTTTCACTGCTGAAAGAGGTAGTCAGCGAGGTGGAGGACGAGGCGAACCAGATCGACAAGGCGGAGGCAAAGAAGTATGCCAAACGCTTGAAATTAGGCGACATGTGCCCCATTCCTCTGGACACCAAGCACTTCGGCAGAATTGCAGCCCAGACCGCAAAGCAGGTGATGAAGCAGGGCATAAAGGACGTTGAGCGCAGCAAGCTGGTGGAGCAGTGGGGCGAGCTGCAGAACGAGGCGGTCGCTGTAAGAGTAACAAGGGTCGAGCCTGCCACCGGCAACGCAATGGTGGAGATAAAGGGCAACGAGGTGCCTCTGTTCCGCACCGAGCAGCTCCCCGCAGACGAGCTGCATGAGGGCGACATCGTGAAGGTGTACGTCAGCGGAGCGTCCCCTGCCGACCGCAGACCGATGCTGAAGATAAGCCGCACCAGCCGTGACCTGATAAAGAGACTGTTCGAGACGGAGGTCCCCGAGATATACGAGGGAATAGTGGAGATAAAGTCCATCAGCCGTGAGCCGGGACAGCGCAGCAAAATGGCGGTGATAAGCAACGACGAGAACGTAGACGCATTGGGCGCCTGCATAGGACCCCAGAGAAGCAGGATATCAAAAATCTGCGACGAGCTGAAGGGCGAGAAGATAGACATAGTGATATACAGCGAGGACCCTGCCGAGTTCATCAAGCAGGCGCTGAAGCCCGCCGACGTGATAAGCGTAGAGATACCCGAGGAGGGCGTTAAGGCGTGCACCGTGCTGGTACCCGACAATCAGCTTTCGCTGGCGATAGGCAACAAGGGGCAGAACGCAAAATTAGCCGCAAGGCTGACGGGCTACAAAATAGACATCAAGCCCGAAAGCGGATTTTTTGAAGGTTAAGGAAGGAACGGATAAGCTTGGAGAAAAAAGTACCGCTCAGAAAATGTCTGGGCTGTGACGAGATGATAGGGAAGAAAGGGCTTTTGCGGATAGTCAGGTCAAAGGAGGGAGAAATTTCCCTCGACCTTACAGGCAAAAAATCAGGCAGAGGCGCCTACATCTGCAAGGACCTTGGGTGCTTTGAGAAAGCAAGGAAAAGGAAAGCCTTTGAACGCTCGCTGAAATGCAAAATACCCGACGAGGTATACGACAGACTGCGGCAGGAGATAGAGGGCGCATGAACATTACCACACTTGGTCTTATGAAAAAAACGGGCAGTATCGTCACCGGCTTTGACGCAGTGGAGCGTGAGCTGAAAAATCCTGCCTCAAAGATATGCGGAGTGGCGCTGGCAAGCGATTTGTCGCCCAAAAGCCGCAAGGAGATACTGTTCATACGGGAAAAGCACCGTCCGCAGCTTGCGGCAGTGACATTGCCCTGGACATTGGAGCAGATAGGCTCCGTTTTAGGGAAGAAAACGGGAATAATAGCAGTCATGGACATGGGCTTCTGGAAGTCTGCGGTCGGCGGCTGCGAACCGATTTAAATAAATAATTTTTACCAATGATCTTGGGGGAAACTGAATGGAAAGCAACAAAGCAAAAATCAGAGATTTCGCAAAGGAACTTAACGCCTCGCCGGCTGATTTGATAGAGATAGTGTCAAATTATCTGGGCGTTGAGAAAAAGGTGGGCGCCAGCTTCGTGGGCGAGGAGCTGGACGTGATACTTGACAAGCTGTCACAGGACAATCAGGTGGACAGCTTTGACGAGTATTTCAAGGAGGGCGAGAAAGCCCGTCAGGAGAAGGCTAAGAAGGCCGCAAAGGAGAAGAAGGCAGCCGAAGCTGCGGCAAAGAAGGCTGAGGAGGCAAAGAAGGCGGAAGAAGCCAAGAAAGCCGAGGAAGCCAGGAAGCCTGCCAAAAAGACGGAAAAGGCAGCCGAAGCTCCTGCAAAAAAGGCAGCAGAAGCTGCGGCAAAGAAGGCGGAGCCAAAGCCCGCCGCAAAGCCCGAAAAGCCCGCCGAAAAGCCCGTCAGGAAAACGCCCAAAATACTGCCCAAGCAGCCCGCCGCCAAGGTGGACATCAGCACCATAAAGACCAACGAGCCGCCCGTTGCCAAGCGCAAGGAGAAGAAGGAGACCGTACAGCGCGGCGAGCAGGTCACCAAGCGTGTTGACACCAGAAGCAGCTACGTTGATTTAGACAAGTATAACGAGCGCTACGAGACTATCGCGCCCCAGTCCTCCAAGAGGGGCGGCGACTTCTCAGGCAGGAAGCAGAAGATAAACCAGAAGAGCCAGCAGAAGAAGGGACAGTACAACAAGAACGTCCGTGAGACAGAGGCTCAGAAGCTGAAGCGCCTTGAGCTGGAGCGAGCAAGAAAGCAGCAGCTCAAGGTCCAGATACCCGACGAGATAGTTGTGTCCGAGCTTGCTTCACGCCTTAAAGTGAACGCCGCCGAGGTCATCAAGAAGCTGATGCAGCTTGGCGAAATGTGTACCATAAATCAGGTGATAGACTTCGACACCGCCGCCCTTGTTGCCGAGGAATTGGGCGCAAAGGTGGAGAAGGAGATAATAGTTACCATCGAGGAGCGCCTGTTCGACGAGGAGGAGGATGCAGAGGAGAACCTGCAGCCCAGAAGCCCCGTTGTGGTAGTTATGGGACACGTTGACCACGGCAAGACCTCCATACTCGACTATATCAGAAACGCCCATGTTGCCGCAGGAGAAGCAGGCGGCATCACCCAGCACATCGGCGCATACCGTGTCACCGTAGAGGGCAGGGACATCACCTTCTTGGATACCCCCGGTCACGAGGCGTTCACCGCAATGCGTGCAAGAGGCGCAAAGATAACCGATATAGCTATACTTGTAGTTGCGGCGGACGACGGCATAATGCCCCAGACGGTAGAGGCGATACACCACGCAAAGGACGCAGGCGTAAGCATAATAGTTGCCATAAACAAGATGGATAAACCGGGCGCAAATCCGGACAAAATAAAGCAGGAGCTGACCGAGCATGACCTGCTCTGCGAGGAGTGGGGCGGCGACGTTATCTGCGTTCCCGTTTCCGCAAAGACGGGACAGGGAATGGATACCCTGCTGGAAATGGTGAACCTGACCGCCGACGTTATGGAGCTGAAAGCCAACCCCAACCGCCTTGCAAAGGGCGCAGTGGTGGAAGCGAAGCTGGACAAGGGCAGAGGCCCCGTTGCGACCCTGCTTGTACAGAACGGTACACTCCGTGCAGGCGACGTTATCATCGCAGGCACGGCGGTGGGACACGTCCGTGTAATGCGTGACGATACGGGACGCTCCATCAAGGAAGCAGGCCCCAGTGTTCCCGTCGAGATAATGGGTCTTGGCGAAGTCCCCGCTGCGGGCGATACCTTCGCAGTCGTTGAGGACGAGAAGCTGGCAAGAGAGCTGGTTGAAAAGCGCAAGTTCGAGGAGAAGGAGGCCCAGTTCAGCCTGTACCAGAAGGTAACTCTCGACAACCTGTTCGCCCAGATAGAGGAGGGCGAAATGAAGGAGCTGCGCCTTATCGTAAAGGCGGACGTGCAGGGCTCGGTGGAAGCGGTGCGCCAGTCCCTTGAAAAGCTGTCCAACAGCGAGGTGAGAGTGCGTGTTATCCACGGCGCAGTCGG
>JAFLUH010000030.1:18032-23534 GCA_022508895.1 Oscillospiraceae bacterium | reverse complement strand
GCCTTAAAATTTAACAATCTGTATTATTGGAAAAGAGGGGTAGTTTATGCAGTTTTCCACCGTTTTTGCTGTGGAAAGTGTGGAAAACCCGCCTTTTTTTGGGTTTTTGGTGTTAAAAGCTGTGGAAAATTCGGTGGAAAGTGGTGAAAACCCTTTGTCCATCGCATTGTTGATTTTGTGGAATTTCACAGATATTTTTACCTAAAAAACCCCCTTATGAACGTCAACCTTTTTAGTTTCGTGTGCAATTTCGTAAAATTTTTTTCCGAAACTCAAAAAACTGTTTCAAAATAAGCTTTAACAAAACGTATATTTCCGTTGTTTTATTCAATCCGTATAATTGCGTTTTACAGACTGTAAAATCGGGTTTTCCACAGGTTTTCCCGTGGAAAGCGTGGAAAACTGCCTGTTTTTTTCACGAAAATTACAGTTTCCTGTCGATTTGAACCTATGAACGGTGGAAAAATCGGTGGAAAAGGTTGAAAAAGGCTTTTGTAAAAGCAAAAAATAAAGGTGCCAAAAGTGGAAAAATTACACAAAAAGACGCGGGATTTTTTGTTTTCCCACGCCGTTTTTTTATTTATGTAACCAAACGTTCAGAGCGGTCAGCAGCGCCGCCTGCAAAAGCGTCATGACGGGAAATCCCGCATAAAACTTGGGCTTGCGCGTCTTGTGGCGAATGAGCCGCATAACGATGTACATAAGCAGCGCTCCGCCCAGCGCCCCGAAGCTCACCAGCACCGCCTCCGGCACACGGCGGCGCCGTGCATATTTGGAGGCTATCTTGTCGTATACCGTCAGCACTGCGCCAACGGCGCTTGCGATCCCGATAAACACAAGCTGAAAGAGCAGTATGTTATCCATCTGCGCCACCGACGGCAGCCGCTATTCTATCCATGTAAGCAGCGCCTCTTTTTCCTTCTCCGAAAACCCTTTCTCGTTCAGGCAGCTCGCCGCCATCAAAGGCACCCACTCATAGATATACTGCCTGTCGTAGCCGGTCTTTTCGCACAGCAGCCTGATATACTTCTCTGCGTCCTCGGTGGAGGTGAGGGTGAGCTTCAGATAGGTCTTTGCCATGTCTGCGCCTGCGTTGCCTTTTGCGGCGGCGTTCCAGTCAAGGATAAACACCCTGTCCATGCCGTCTATCATCACGTTTTCGGGTCCGAAGTTGCCGTGGCACAGCTTGTCGTGGTCGGGCATGGAGGCAAGCAATGTTTCCAGCTCGTACCGCTTTACCTCGTCAAGCTGAGTCAATGCGTCTATGTCCTGTCCTATACAGTAGGTCAGCTTTCTCACGTCGTTCACCGTGCGGGACAGCAGGTCAAGCTGGGTGTCCGCCAATAATGCCAGATATTTGTCCTTCTTTGCGGGGAACTCGTCCATCAGCTCCGCCACCGTGTCCCCCTCGATGTAGTCGGACACTATGGCAAGCCTGTCGTCCACCTCGATAACGCCGTGTATCTTAGGCACGTTTATTCCCGCCTCCGCCGCCATGCACTGGAGCATTGCCTCACGGTAGATATGATGGGGGCTGTAGCTTTTATGGAACAGCTTGTATGCAAGCTCGTCCAGTGCCAGCACCTCGATGCGCGCGGTGCTGGCGATGGACTCGGAGTTCTTTTTCAGTTCTTGATAATTCATAAACAAGCTCCTTGGTAGTTGATGGGGACAGTCGTTATTCTTCCGTCTTTGTGTTTTTTCCTACTATGAATGACAGCGCCGCTCCTGCGATAAGTGCGATAACGCCGATACCCGTATCCAAATTAAAGCCGAAGCCGCTTGGGAGTATTGCGTAAAGGGAGCCTGCGCACAGTCCCAGAATTGCGCTGAACACCATCAGGCGGAATTTCTTCAGCAGGAGGCGGATAAGCCTTGCGCCGAAAACCAGTCCTATGACAACGCCTACGGCGACGGGGATAAGCACTGCGAAATTGAAATCCTTCACGGCGCTGATGACCGTTGCGTAAGTGCCTAACAGCACCATTATGAAGGAGCCGCTGACTCCCGGTATTATCATGGCGACTGCCGCCAGCACGGAGGCAAGCAGTATCGTTGCCACGAACATAACGGTGATACGGTAGCTGTAATCCGCCGAAAAATCGGGTGAGCCGCCGCCCTTTACGGTAAAGGTGACGCTTTCTCCCGCCTTCAGGGACGTGTCTCCCGTGGGTACTATCGTGTTGGGCTCTCCCTCGGACTTCACCCCGAATATGCCGAGTATCGCCTCGGTCTTGCCGCCGCGGTACACAAATTCCACCTCGCCGGATACCACCGAAGTGATATTCCCGCTTTCGTCCTCCAGCGACCAGCTTTCCATGTCCTGACCGCTGTTGTTGGTGAAGGTGACGGTGTAGGCGCCGCCCGATCCATGCACGTCTATCACCGCCTGTTCGCCTGAGCCGCCCTCCAGCAGCGCCAGTCCCACAACCAAGGCAAGGGCAATGACAAAGGGCACTGCGCAAATAGGACGGAACTTTTCCTTTACGGTGGCGTTGCGGATTATCAGCGGCACGCTGCCTGTTATCAGTCCGATAAAGAACATATACGTCTGTGTGGGGAAGCGGTCGAACAGCAGGGAAATGATGTTGGAGAAGCCCACTATCCCAAGTATTGCGCCGACGGCGAAAAATATCAGAAATTTAAGGTTGCGCTTTATCTCCTTTATGTCAAGGGCAAGAGCGCCGCATACCTTGTCGTAGCAGCCGCAGGTCACCAGCATGGTGCCGCCGCTGACGCCGGGGATTATATTGGCAACGCCGAATATAATGCCGTACAGTATGCCGAGTAGGTTCTGCAATGTGGGTTCCTCCTTTTTATGTGTACCAAGCGCCGCCAACAGTTGACAGTAAATAGTAAACAGTAAACAGTAGCGGTGTCGGCTTCGCCGACGGATTTTGATGACAGGTGCTGTTTTTGCACAAGTACGATAAACGCAAACGACAATTTCAATCGTTTTTCGCCCACGGCGAAAAACTCCACTACTGTTTACTGATTACTGTCCACTGTCCACTGTCATCGCCTTTATCTGACAGAATTAAATTTCTTTCCTATCTCCGGCCAGAAAGTGAACAGGACCGTGATAACCACGGCGATGACCACCACCAGCAGGTTGGGCATCACAAAGCCGAAGGCGGTGTTGAGGAAGGGCACGAATACCAGTATCAGCGCCATCAGCAGAAGCAGTCCCACCTGAAGCGCTCCCGAAAAGCCGTGCTTTTCCCTTACTGCGGCGAAGAAGGTGCTGCGCTGGGAGGTGAGGGTGAAGCCCTCCAGTATCACGCCCACCGTCATCATCAGAAACAGCAGCGAGCGGTGTATGCCCGCTTCAAGGTCAAGGCTGAACAGGTAGAACAGTATGACCGCTATCGCCAGCGAGCCGCCCATTATGAGCGTCTTGGGCAGGAAGCTGCTGTTCATCACGCCCTTGCCCACAAAGCCGCTGGATATGAAATCCGATTTCAGGTCGGAGGTGTTGCCCATGAACATGGAGGAGGCAACGGGGAACAGCACACAGGTCATAAGCACAGCCAGCACGGGTGTGAACAGCATTGCGCCGCCCGTGGTGACCGCAGCTATCGAAAACAGCGCAAGCGCAGTGTGGGCGGAAAGCATCAAACCAAGAGCGCCCTTTACGTTGCGGTGTATCTGTCGGCTCTCCTTCACTGCGTCAGCCACCGCAAGGAAGTTGTCGTCGCTCATAAGCATATCGCAGCTTTCTGCGGCGGCGGGGGTGGCGGTGTTGTTCACCGAGATTCCTACGTCCGCTTCTTCAAGCAGGGCGATGTCGTCGGAGCCTGTGCCAACCACGGCGACTATCTCGCCGCTTGCCCTCAGCATCTGCACCACCTTCATGCGCTGCTCGGGGTTTACACGGGCGAATATGCCCACCTCAGCCAGCCTGCCCTTCACGTCTGCGCCGCTGTCCAGCTCCGCTCCCGTCACCGTCTCCACGCTTTGCAGACCTATCTGCCGCCCTATGGCAACGGCGGTCTCCTCGTCGTCGCTTGTGGTCATTATCACACGCACTCCCGACTTTATGCAGGATTTCACCGCATAGGGAACGGTGTCCCGGGTGGTGTTCTCAAGGGCGATAAGCCCCATATATTCGTATCTTACCGAGGACAGCTTTTCAGGCTCCTTCCGGTCGGGGGAAAGCGCGGCGAATGCCACCGCCATCACCTGCCGTCCCAGCTTTGCGAAGCTCTGCCTTTTCTGCTGGATATAGTGCAGCTCGTTGGGGTCAACGGTGCACAATGCAAGCACTTCCTCGGGGCTGCCCTTTATGCAGAGCAGGCGCTGTCCGTTTATCTCCCACAGATTGCCCGCCATCTTGCTTGTCTCACTGAAAGGATATGTGGCTATCCTGCGGTTTGAGAACAGCTCCTTCACGTCGGCGCCGCCGAAGGCGGCGTACAGCAGTATCGCCTTCTCCGCCGCATTGGCGGGAACGGGCTCGCAGGCAAGCACGCAGACGTTGGTGAAAAACCGCTGGTTTTCGGTGAAAACGTCGGCTACCTCTATGTGATTTTTGGTTATCGTGCCGGTCTTTTCCACGCAGACGCAGGTTATTGCGCTCAGCTCCTCCACCGTGCCTACGTTTTTCACCATTGCGTGGCGGCGGTTCAGCTTTGAGGCTCCGTTCAGGTAGAACAGCCTTACCAGCTTGTCCGCCTGAGCGGGAACGAAGCATATCCCCACCGACAGCGCAGGCAGCACTATCCCAGCCAGAACGTCCCTGTAGCCGCCAAGCTCCTCCGTGGACAAAAAGCAGAGCAGAGCGGTGAGCAGGGCGGCGAATACTCCCACCAATGAAAAGACAAGGACAGTCCTTCGTATCGCCTTTTCAAAGAAGGAATCCTCTCGGCTTTCCTCACGCTTTACCGCTGCGTCCTCTCCCGTGGCGAATATCCTTGCTATAAGCGCCCCTGACAGCACCACCGTGTTCTTGTATACGCAGCTGCTTTTAGGGAAGGATTTTGCGTCGGAGCCTGCCTTTTTCTCCGAGGGCAGGTCGAAGCCGTCGAATATGCTCTCGTCCACCGTCAGCTCCTCCGTCTCCAGCAGGTGAGCGTCGGCGGGGACCTTTTCTCCGCCCTGAAGCACCAGTATGTCGTCGGGGACAAGGTATTCCTTTCTCACAAGGGTAAGCTCCCCGTCCCTTACCACACGGAACTTCATGCCCGACAGCCTTTTCATTGCGCTTTCCTTTTCGTAGAGCTTCAGCTGCCAGATAACGTCCCCTGCCGTCAGCATGACGGTGAGCAAAAGCATTACCGCTCCCGTCACTATGTCCCCTGCAAGGAACAGCAGTATGACCGCCAGCGCCTGCACGAAAAATCTGGGACAGAGCACCGCTTTTTTCAGGCTGTAGGGAGGCTCGTCGGAGGTGCGCTCGTCGTTGAGCCCGTACATTCTCAGCCTGTCCTCTGCCTCACGGGCGGTAAGACCCTTGTAATCTCCTTTAAAATTCAGTATCTGTGCCAATATGTGTAAACCCCT
>JAFLUH010000030.1:0-17932 GCA_022508895.1 Oscillospiraceae bacterium | reverse complement strand
GACCCTTGTAATCTCCTTTAAAATTCAGTATCTGTGCCAATATGTGTAAACCCCTTTGTTGAATGTCTATACCTTGTTCCATTATCGCACATTTTGGCGGAAAAATCAAGCACTTTTGACAGTGTACAGTGTAAAATGTAAAGTTTACAGCTGCGGTGTGGCTTCGACACAAATTTAAAATTGCCGCCTGCGAACCGCAGACGGCAATCCTGATACGTTGGCGAAAAGCATCGCTACCGTGCACTATTCCAAGCCAAAGCTGACGGAAAGTGCATTGTTTATCCGATGCATGGCGTCACTGTCCAGCTCTCCCATTCTCTCCTTCAGTCTCTTTTTATCTAATGTACGAACCTGCTCCAGCAGGACTATGGAGTCCTTTGCCAAGCCGTAGCGCTCTGCGTCCAGAGAAATGTGGGTGGGGAGCTTGGATTTCTCCTTCTGGCTGGTTATGGCGGCGGCTATCACTGTGGGAGAGTGGCGGTTGCCCATATCGTTCTGCACTATAAGTACGGGTCGTATCCCGCCCTGCTCCGAGCCTACCACGGGACTAAGGTCCGCATAATATATTTCGCCTCGTTTTACGGTCATTTCTTTCATCCTTTCTGTTGATTTGTGTTTGTACTTTTATTTTTAACCGCTTATGGAAAAATATTCAGCTTGGGGAGTTCCCCTTTACATTTTATTATTTACATCAGCTTTTGTTCCTTTATTTTTCATTGACATTTCGGCGGGGTCTGATATAATTATATATAGGAGCGCTGCGGCTTGCTCCGTTACTGACATTTTACCATTTTCTTACAGTGCAAAGCAATGAAATACAGTGCAAGGATATTGGCTTGATATGAAAAATCTGACCGTAAAAAAAGCTGCCGTGAAATGGATAATTGCGGCGGGGATAGGGGCGACAGCGGCGGCAGTGCTTATCGCCGCACGGTGCAGTCGGGAGTTTGCCGACTGGTTTTGCTTTAACGTTTACCCGTTTTTTTCGGGGATAGGGTCACGGGTGTGGGGGATACTGCCGTTTTCGGCGGGAGAGTTCTTCGTGGCGCTGTTTATCCTCGGAGTGCTGACGGGGCTCGTGTTTCTGATAATTTACATAAAAAAGCGCAAGGGAAAAAGGGCGCTTGCACTGCTTGACGGGCTGTCCTGGGCAGGTATAACGGCGGCGGCGCTGTTCTTTTTGGTTACCTTCAACTGCCTTGTGGGGTACAGCCGCACTCCCTTTTCCTCCTACAGCGGACTGACCCTGCGGGAGTATTCTGCGGAGGAATTGCGAGAGCTTGCCGTATATATGATAGAGGAAGCGAACAAATGCGCCGAGGCTGTCCCGCTGGACAGCGAGGGGCACCCGATAAAGCCGAAGGATTTCAGCGAGCTGACGGTGAAGGCGATGTGGGGACTGGCAAAGGATTATCCTGTGCTCGATACATACTATCCCCGACCGAAGGCGGTGCTTGCTTCACCGATAATGTCCAATTTCAATTTAGCGGGGATATACTTCCCCATTACGGTAGAAGCCAACTACAATCAGGCTATGCCGATTTCCTCACAGGGCTTTACCGCCTGCCATGAGCTGAGCCACCTCAGCGGGTTTATCCGTGAGGACGAGGCGAATTTTATCGCATTTGTCGCCTGCCGTGAAAGCGGCGACCCCTATCTTCGGTACAGCGGGTATTTAGGGGCGCTGACCTACACCATGAACGCATACTACAGCGTGGCGGAGCGGGAGGATTACGGGGAGCTGTACCTGTCCATCTGCGAAACTATACGGCAGGAGTTCGCCTACCGCAGCAGCTACTGGGCGCAGTTCGAGAAGAAGGTGACCTTTCAGGTGTCCACCGCTGTGAACGACGCTTATCTGAAGGCGAACGATCAGGCGGACGGCACACGGAGCTACGGGAGAGTGGTGGACCTGCTGCTCGCCGAATACTACAGGTAGACGATTTTTGCAATTTAAAATAACTTTTCCTGCAAATATTGACTAATTCGGGGCGTGGTGGTATAATAGGTGTATCGAGTGAAAAGTTGTAGTTTGTCCGCTTTTCGGAGAATGGAGGCGTGGCGGTGCGGAAGATCTTGATTGCAGGAAAAACCGAGCAGGTATGCGAAAGCATTGCCTCGCTGCTGAGCGGGCAGCAGGTCAGCGCCGTAAGCGTCACCGAGGGCGTGAAGGCACGGTGCCTCGACGTGAGCCTGTTTGACGTGGTGATAATCTCCACGCCGCTGGCAGACGAGTTCGGGCTCGACCTTGCGGCGGAGCTGAGAGATAAGACACGGGCTGCATTCATCGTGCTGACAAAAAGCGAGATAGCGGACGAGGTGCAGAATAAGATAAAATTCACGGGAGCCTTCGTTATCGGCAGACCCTGCGGGAAAGCGGCGCTGCTGCAGGCGATACGGTTCGCCGACGTGGCAGGGGAGAATATGAAGCGGCTGGAGCGGGAGAACGTGCAGCTTGAGAAGCAGCTGGACGACGTTAAGGTCATAAGCAGGGCCAAGGCGTGCCTTATGCAGTACCTGAGCCTCACCGAGGAGCAGGCTCACAGGCATATACAGAAGCAGGCGATGGATATGAGGAAAACGCAGCGGGCGGTGGCGGAGGATATACTGAGAATGTATGCAAAGTAATAACTATAAGGAGAAAACACAGCAATGTCAAAAATGAACGCAAACTTCCTTAACTTAAAGGAAAACTACCTATTCAGAGAAATCAGCCGCAATGTCAACGAGTACACCTCCTCCCACCCCGACAATAAGCTGATACGCATGGGCATAGGCGACGTTACCCGTCCTCTTGCGCCTATAGTGGTGGAAGCGATGGAAAAAGCCGCCGCCGAAATGGGCAGGCAGGAGACCTTCAGAGGCTACGAGGACAGCGGACAGGGCTACGACTTTCTGAGAAATGCGGTAAAGGGCTACTACGCAAAAAGGGGCGTCACCCTTGACGCCGAGGAGATATTCATAAGCGACGGCGCAAAGTCCGACAGCGGCAACATCAACGACATTTTCTCGGAGGAAAACACCGTCCTTGTCACCGACCCCGCCTACCCCGTCTACGTTGACTCCAACACCATGGGCGGCAAAAAGATACTCTACGCCGACAGCACTCCCGAAAACGGCTTTGCCGCAATGCCTCCCGAATGCCCCGCAGACCTTATCTACCTCTGCTCCCCCAACAATCCCACAGGCTCCGTCTACACCAAAGAGCAGCTCAAAGAGTGGGTGGCGTATGCACAAAAAAACAAAGCGGTGATAATCTTCGACGCAGCTTATGAGGCGTTCATCACCGACCCCGCTCTCCCCCACAGCATTTTCGAGATAGAGGGCGCAAGGTCATGTGCCATCGAGATATGCTCCTTATCCAAGACCGCAGGCTTTACGGGTACCCGCTGCGGCTACACGGTGATCCCAAGCGAGCTGACATTTTACGCCCCCGACGGCGCAGAGCACAGCGTCCGCAAGATATGGGCAAGGCGGCAGGGCAGCAAGTTCAACGGCGTGTCCTACCCCATACAGCGTGCGGCGGAGGCGGTGTTCACCGATGAGGGACTTGCCCAGTGCAGGGAGATAATCAGCTTTTATCTTGAGAACGCCGCAATAATGGCGGAGACCTTCAAAAAGCTCGGAATAAGCTACACAGGCGGCTCCAGCAGCCCCTATATATGGTTCCGCTGCCCCGACGGAATGGACAGCTGGGACTTCTTCCACAAGCTGCTGAATGAGGCGGAGGTGGTAGGCACCCCCGGCTCCGGCTTCGGCAAAAACGGCGAGGGCTGGTTCAGAATGACCGCCTTCGGGACACGGGAAAACACCGTGGAAGCTATGAAGCGGTTGGAAAAAATGCTTTCAAAATAAAAAAACGCCCTCTGCGGTCGGCAGAGGGCGTTTTGCTTTTTGCTTGCGGAAGATTTCTCCTCAACTGTCTTCTATTAAAGTTACATTATATAATATTTTTTCATCGCTGCACACATGACCGAAATATATTTCCCCGCTCAGGTAGCCTGCAACGATATAGGCGTAAAGGGGACTGCCGTCGTCGCTTGCCAGCTCGTAGTAGTAATCGCAGCCCGTGGCGTTGGAGTACTTTTTGGTCACGTTCGGTTCGCCGATAAGCTGGGTAAGCTCCTGCATATTATCGCATTTTTCAAGGTAATCCTGCATCTGCTCCAGCGTAACGGAGCGTTCGGGAGAAGGCTCAAAAACAAAGCCCCGCCCGTTTATCAGCCGCGCGGTCACCTGACTTTCGTCCGCTATCCTGCATACAACGTCCTCAGAATAGCTTTCGTCAAGGGCAAAGGCTTCAAGATTTTCAACGGAGAAAAAAGTTATCCCCACCTCGTCGGGAGCTTTTGTGTTCTGATAGCAGAAGGAAAGGTGTATATAATACCATTCGCCGTCGAGAAAGCAGGTATATGAATCCGTCCAGTGGTGTTCCACGTCTCCGTATTCAAACGAGCTGCCGCCGGTGCCTCCCAGTCTGTTAAGCTCGCATTCCGAAAAGCCCTTGGGATATGCCTCAAAAAAGCTGTCTACCTGAGCGCTGAAGCTCTCCTTATTTGCGATGACCTGAGCAAACAGTCCCGCAAATGCGCTGCGGTCTCCTGAGTCCGCCGTGCTGAGCAGCCAGTTTATCGCATTCTTCCGAGCCTCGCTTTCAGAGGCATAGCCCTGTTCATTCCTCCATTCGTCTACGGGGTTGTCGTATTCTGCCTTCTGCTTGCCCGACGACAAAAAACCGCTCAGCAAATCGGCAGCCCTGCACCCCGAAAACACAAAAAGCAAAGCGCACGCCATGATAAACGCACAAACTTTCTTCATAGCACTCTCCTTTACCGTGCGCTCTTAACCGTCAAACCCGTGGACCCAATCCGAGAAAAGATAGTAAAGCAGATATATTATCGAGCTGATAGTCCAGGTTATCGGGTACGCCCAGTAGATAAGCCCGATATCTCCCGTAAGATTTGTGACTATCGCAATGTAGATTATCCTCACCACGCACCATATAGACAGCATGACAAGCATGGGCACAAAGGCTTTCCCCGCCCCTCGGCAGATGGCGGCTATGATATGCGAAAACGCCAGCAGGAAGTAGAACAGCGACGCCGTCTGCGCCTGCTGAGAGCCGTACATTATCACTCCCTCGCTGCTGTCAAACAGGCTCACCAGCTGCGGGGCAAACAGGTAGTAGACGACCCCTATCAGCTCCGCCGACAGCACTGCGGCAAAGATACTGAACCGAGCGCCCTTTTTCGCTCTGTCGTACTGCTTTGCGCCTAAATTCTGGCTGATGAAGGTGGTGCACGCCATGCTGAAGCTGGTTATGGGCAGGAAGGCGAAGCCCTCTATCTTGGCGTGGGTGCCGTAGCCCGCCATTGCAAGCTTTCCGAAGGAATTTATCTGGGACTGGACTATGACGTTTGCCAGAGCGATAACGGAGTTCTGCACGCCCGAGGGCAGACCGTAGCGGATTATCTCAATGAGCATATCTTTGTGGAAGCGTATCTTTTTCAGCTCCACGGTGAAAAGCTGTCCTTTTTTGAGAAGGTGTATCATGCACAGCACCACGCTTGCCGCCTGAGAGATAACGGTGGCAACGGCGGCAGCCCATACTCCCCAGCCCAGCCATGCAATAAACAGCAGGTCCAGCAGCACGTTCAGCACCGAGGAGAATATCAGATAGTAAAGCGGTCTGCGGCTGTCGCCGAGAGCGTTCATTATGCTGCGGCAGATATTGTACATCACCAAGGCAAGGGAGCCTAAAAAGTACCAGCGGAAATACTCCACCGCTTCGTCCATCACCTCGGGGTCGGTCTGCATCCACTGCAGAAAGGTAGGCGTAAACAGCACGCCCACCACCGTCATCGCCAGACCGCTGACCAGTCCGAACGCCATAACGGTGTGTATGGAGCGGGACACCCTGTCCCCGTCCCCTGCGCCGAAGTAGCGGGAGATAACAACGCCTGCGCCCATTGCGGTGCCCGTGAAGAAGCTGACCATCAGGAAGATAAGCGTCCCCGAGGAGGTCACCGCCGCCAGCGCGTCGGTGCCGAGAAAGCGTCCCACGATAAAGGCGTCTGCGGTATTGTAAAGCTGCTGGAACACCTGACTGAGAAAGATAGGCAGCGTGAAGCCCAGCATTAAGGTGTAGGGATTGCCCTTGGTCATGTCCTTGGTGTGGGGCTGTCCCTTTGCGATATTATGTACCTGAGACATTTCGTTCCTCTTTTAAAAAATTCGCTGAGATATATTATAGCACACTTCGACAAAAAAAGCTATAATATTTTTCTGTTTTCGGCGCAGAATAATGCTGAACACAGCAGAAAGGACTGATACCGATGATGATACCCGACGACGAGAACGAGCTGCCGCTGGGCTTCGGCATTGCGCTGGCGAAGAACAACTCCGCCATGGAATATTTCTCCACCCTCACCCCCGCCCACCGCAGAGAGGTGATAGCGCATACCCACACCATTCGCTCCAAGGAGGAGATGGAGAGGTTTGTGGCGGAGCTGGATAAAACCTCGTGGCTGTAGGCAGTGTACAGTTGACAGTTAGTTAAGGCAGTACCTTTGCTCTTTGGCAAAGGTGCTGCTTTTTATTGACTTTTTGGGGGCGGTGGTCTATAATGCTTATAAAGGGGGAATGTTCTATGGACCCGATGGACCTGATACGGGACAAATTCAATCAGGAATGTGAGATATCGACGGTACGCCGTCTGCTCACGGTGCATTTTGACATGACCGAGGAGCAGGCGCAGGCTGAGATAGACGAGTATTTCAGGATAGTGGATATGCTGGATAAGGAGCGGAACGGCGGATAAAAGTATATCCGAGCGGACAAGGTCCTCAACTGCAGCAACAAAATAAAAGAAATATATTGCAAATATTTGTTGAAAGAGGTATAATAATAGTTAACAATACCGCAGCACTGAAAAAAAGATATATCCAAATATGGGAGGACGGATAACATGGGCGAAAAGAAATTGCTTCACAATATCGGCAGAATGGTCCCCGTGGGAGGGGCGCAAAACTCCGAAGCGGCTCAGATCCAGCAGCGGCTGGACGCAGGGCGGAAGGAATTCAACCAGCTGGTACAGGGGGTGTTCACCTCCGTGATGAAGATCAGCGCTCTCGATCTGTCCCTGCACGATTGTATGGACAGGATCACGGGCATCAGCGACAGCGTGCATACCGTGTCGGAAAAGGTGGTGGACGCCTCCCATCGGACAGAGATAAACATGGCGGAGGTGGTCTCCGTTCATGAGAGCTTTACGAAAAACGCTATCCAGATCTCCGAGGCATCTTCGGAGATAAACGAGCAGATGAGCGCCAGCACCGCAGAGCTTAACGGGATAGTGGTCAAGTCGGAATCCACCATACGCAGCTCCTATGAAGTGAAGCAGGACATGGAGCAGCTCATGAGCGTGCTGAACAGCATGAACGAGGTCATCAAGGGCATCAACTCCATCTCCGAGGAGACGAACATACTTGCCCTTAACGCTTCCATCGAGGCGGCCAGAGCGGGAGAGGCAGGAAAAGGCTTCGCCGTCGTTGCCCAGCAGATAAGGTCGCTGGCGGACGAAACAAGACAGCTTACGGTGGATATGGACGGCTTGGTGTCCCGTATTAGCAGCGCTTCCCAAAAGAGCAGTGACAGTCTGGATAAGACGGTAGCGGAGCTGAACGAGATGCAGGAAAATCTCGCCAAGGTCCTGGAGATCAACCGTTCCAATGAGGAAAATCTTTCGGATATAGTTGAAAACGTGGCTACCATCGCCGCTTCGGGAGAAGAGATTTTCAGCACGGTGTCAAGTGTGCAGAATCAGATGAACGAGCTCAACAGCGACTGTATGCTGCTGGAGGAGCAGGTGACGGCTATGAGCCGCGTGTCAGGCGATCTGCAGTCCAGCGTATCTCCTGTAAAAGAGGTGGAAAAGGAGCTGGACAGCGCCGCAAAGAGAATGGGCGTCATGGTAAACGACGTGTTCTATATGCTGGATAACCAGATCTTCCTGAATGCGGTGCAGAGTGCGGTAGGAGCCCATCAGAAATGGCTGGGCACCCTGAAAAGCATGGTGGAGGAGCGCAGCAGCAAGCCGCTGCAGCTGGACGATACAAAGTGCGCCTTCGGGCATTTCTATCATGCGATGAAGCCCAGAAACAGAGCCGTGTCAGAGATATGGGCAGGCTTGGGAGAAAAGCACCGCCGTTTCCACGGCTACGGTCACAGTGTGATAAGCGCCATCGACCGGGGAGATTATGACAGCGCCGAGAGGGAGGTCGGGGAAGCCGAAAAGCTTTCCGCCGAGCTGATAGCCGATTTCAACAGGATAATTGAAGCGACAAAAAATCTTGACGCAAGAAGACAGGCTGTATTTCAGGAATAACGTCCCGTCTCACGTCCGTCAGCGTCCGCGATTTACCGACGCGCGGCCTGCCGCATCTGAAGAAGGAGAACCCCGATGACCCGTATACTTTTCGTCTGCCACGGCAATATCTGCCGCTCCCCGATGGCTGAATACATACTCAGGGACATGGTGAAGAAGCGTGGTATCGAGCAGGATTTTGTGATAGCCTCCTGCGCCACCAGCACCGAGGAGATATACGGCGGCGTGGGAAATCCCGTCTACCCTCCCGCAAAGGAGCAGCTCAGACGCCACGGAATCTCCTGCGAGGGCAAGCGGGCGGTGCAGCTCAGAAAAAGCGATTACGGCAAGTACGACCTTATAATCGGCATGGACGGCATGAACCTGCGCAATATGCACCGTATCTTAGGCGGCGACCCCGAGGGGAAGCTGCGCTTGCTGAAGGATTTCACCACGGGGGGCGAGGTGTCCGACCCGTGGTACAGCGGGGACTTTGAGACGGCGTATAACGAGATATACGACGGGTGCGAGGCGATACTTGCAATGTACAGTTGACGGTAAACAGTAGGAGTGTGTTTCCCCGCTTTGCGGGAAAACATGGGATAAAAAATTGCCGTCTGCAAAGCGCAGACGGCAGTTTTTATGTCATAAAGAACGGAGCTTTATTGCGGGGCATTGTCGGGTTTAAGGCGATTTGTCCATAGCTCCGACGCCGATATTTTACACTTCTCCGTAAACTTCGGGAAAACGGCTTTGATAAGCAGATAGATCAGATATCCGATAACACCGCCCAGTGTATTGCATATCACGTCGTCCACATTGCCGTCACGCCCGATAAACGCCTGAACGAACTCCACCGTAAGGGTGAAAATAAGAGCCGCCAGAACGGTTTTGGGGAAGCTCGCCTTTTTCCATACAAGAGGCGCTCCAAGCCCTAACGGAACAAAGAGAACAATGTTTTCAACGGAGTCTATAATGCGTCCGTACAGCGAGTAGCCGGAAAGATAGTGTCCGGAATATGTTACGAAGTGCGTCCACCAGACAGGTGTGAACGTCCATGTGTGAAATTCGGCGGCGGGAAAGGAAAAAGACTGAAAAGTCAGCATACGCCACATATTATACCAGAAATTCGGCGGCGTCAGGGTCATGCACGCCGCACCCACAGCCCAGCACAGCAGCAGAAGCCTGACTGTCTCGTTTAATCGGCTTCCTTTTCGTATCTCTTTGAAATCACTTCCGAATATGCGCTTTTGCTTTTTTCGGCGTATCAGCCAATATATGGCTGCAGCAGCAGCCGCTGCGGGAAGTATCTCGATCACCGTACCAAGACCCAGTACGCTGATTATCCTTACGATGTCCATGAACGACTATCCTTTTTATATCAGCGCTTCACAAGGCTCTGACCGTCGGCCCTGATGATCTGACTTTTCTTGTAGTGCGGCATGGCGGTCTCGTTTCCCGGCAGCGCATACCTGACGATTTTTGCAAGGTTCGTGCCGAAGTAATCGAGGGTCTTTGTCCGCCACATTCTGATAAACAGCCAGCAAAACGTCACGCTGACGGTCTTCACCCTCTGGTACCGCAGGTTCCATCTGTAAAACTCCGCCTCCCTCGTGTTCATGAAAAAGCTCTCCACAGCTTCGTTTGCGGCTATGTAGTCGCCTATGCAGCTTTTGGCGGTAAGACCCGTTATGCTGTTACTGCGGCAGGTGTAGACGTAGGTGGCGTCGGTGATGACGGCTATCCTTTTGGCGTGGTAGAAAAGTATGGGGATAACACGGGTGTCCTCAAACAGTACGCATGGGAAGGATACGCCGTTGTCGGTGAACAGGCTGCGCTTCCACAGCTTGCTCCAGAGATAACGCCTTACGGAAATGTCACGCAGTATGTTGCCTATGAGCCTTTCGGCGCTGTAAACTCCCCTGCGCTTCCTTATTTTGCTGCTGCGCAGGTGCCCGCCCTTTTCGTCGCAGCAGCAGTAGCTGCAGCAGACTATGTCGGCTTTGCTTTCCTTGGCGGCGCCGTACAGCTTTTCCAGATGGTCGGGCATTATCATGTCGTCGCTGTCCACAAAGGCGACGTACTCTCCCCTTGCAAGGGACAGCCCTCGGTTGCGCACTGCGCCCACTCCCGCATTCGCCTGCCTGTACAGCTTGAAGCGAGGGTCGGCGGTGTATTTTTCCGCAATTTCTCCCGAACGGTCGGGGCTGCCGTCGTCTATGATTATCACCTCGAAATCGGTGAAGGTCTGCGCTTTTATCGAATCAAGGCAGCGGGCGATGTATTGCTCCACCTTGTAAATGGGGACTATTATACTGACTGAGGGTCCGGTTTCCATATTTTGCTCCTTTCCTGCAATAGGTGTACTAATCGAAGTAGTACAGTTAGTATAGCACAATAATGAGGGGATGTCAATACCTCATTTATAAAAACACCGCAAACGGTCAAAAAGTTGCAAAATATATTGTATCACCGCAGCATAAAATAATGAATATGCAGTCTTGACAAAATCGCTTTTCCCCAATATAATAAATTCAGTAACTTTGCTGTAAAAGAGGAAATTTATCATGAGAAAAACAAAAATAGTCTGCACAATGGGTCCGTCTACGGCGGACGACAACGTACTCCGCGAGCTTATGAAGGCAGGCATGAACGTTGCACGCCAGAACTTCTCCCACGGCGACCACGAGAGCCACCGCAGGGTGTTCGAGCAGGTGAAGCGGATAAGGGAGGAATTAGGTCTGCCCGTGGCGTCGCTGCTGGATACCAAAGGTCCCGAGGTGCGTGTAAAGCTGTTTAAGGACGGCAAGGCGGAGCTGAAGGACGGAGCCGAGTTCGTGCTGACCACCAGAGAGGTGGAGGGCAACAGCAAGGAGGTGTCCATTACATACAAGAACCTTGCCAAGGATATCGACGTAGGCACCCGCATATTGGCGGACGACGGGCTTATCGAGATGAAGGTCACCGATATAACCACCTCCGACGAGGGGGACGATATAAGGTGCAGGATAGTCCACGGCGGCAAAATAAGCAACAACAAGTCCTGCAACTTCCCGGGAGTTAAGCTGTCCATGCCTTACGTCAGCGAGCGGGACAAGAGCGACATTCTGTTCGGTATCGAGACGGGCTTCGACTTTATCGCAGCAAGCTTTGTAAGCTGTGACGCTGATATCCTTGCGCTGCGGAAAATCCTTGAGGAAAACGGCGGCAAGGATATCAAGATAATCGCCAAGATAGAAAATCAGGAGGGCGTTGACAATATCGACGACATTCTCCGTGTTTCCGACGGCATAATGGTGGCAAGAGGGGACATGGGCGTTGAGATACCCTTCGAGAAGATACCGAGATTGCAGAAAATGCTCATCGAGAAGGCGTACAATGCGGGCAAGCTGGTCATAACCGCAACACAGATGCTGGAGAGCATGATAAAAAATCCCCGCCCTACCAGAGCGGAGACTACCGACGTTGCCAACGCCATATATGACGGCACAAGCGCCATCATGCTTTCGGGAGAGACGGCGGCGGGTATGTACCCCGTGGAGGCGGTCAGGACCATGGCACGCATTGCAGAGACCACCGAGGAGTGCATAAACTACGCCAAGCGATTCCGTGCAAGAGAGGAGGACTCGGCGGAGAACGTGACAAACGCCATAAGCCACGCCACCGTCACCACCGCCCTTGACCTTAACGCAAAGGCTATCCTCACCGTCACCACAACCGGCGGCACCGCAAAGCTGCTGTCAAAGTACCGTCCCAACAGACCTATACTGAGCTGCACGCCCAACGAGCGGACCTGGAGACAGCTCAACATGAGCTGGGGCGTGGTGCCGCTTATGAGCAAGATAATGACCACCACCGACGACCTGTTCAACCATGCGGTGGACTGTGCGGTGAATGCGGGCTATCTGGAGAACGGCGACCTTGTCGTTATCACCGCAGGCGTGCCTCTGGGTATCAGCGGCACCACCAACCTTATGAAAGTCCATGTGGTGGGCGACGTGCTGGTAATGGGCGAGGGTATCGGCGAAAAGAGCGTTACTGCGCCTCTGTGCGTGGCAAGGACCGCCGAGGAAGCCGTCCGCACCTTTGTCAACGGGGATATTCTGGTCATGCCCGAGACGGATAACAGTATCATGCGGATACTCCGCGCGGCTTCGGGAATAATCACCGAGGCAGCGGGGAAGGACAGCCACGCCGCCGTTGTGGGGCTGTCGCTGGATATCCCTGTGATAGTGGGAGCGGAGAACGCTACACGGATACTCAAGAGCGGGACTACGGTCAGTATTGACAGTGTTAAGGGGATCGTGGCGGCGCATTGACGGTAAATTGGGCTTAATGTGCCGTGCGGCTGTTTTTACCGACATAAAACGGGAGGCGCCCTTTAGGGTGCCTCCCGTAACTGTTTTCTTTCAGCTATCTGCTGAGATAATCATAAAGCGTCTCAATAAGTATACCTATCTGCGGCTTGGAGAACTGCTCGTCCGCACCCACGCTCTTGCCCTTTATCCTCATCTGCTCGTTGATAAGGGAGCTGAACAGGAAAATGGGGATAACACCTGTAACGGGATCGTCCTTCAGGCGCTTGGTGAGGTGATGACCGTCCATCTGGGGCATTTCGATGTCCGAGATAAGCAGGGCTACCTCGCTTCTTATGTTGTCGCCAAGATTCTTGAAGCTCTCTATGTAGTCCAGTGCGTCCTTGCCGTTGGTGAAGGAGATGACGTTGCGGAAGCCTGCGGTGTGCAGGGAGTCCATTATCATCTTGTTCAGCAGGGCGCTGTCCTCTGCGATAACGATGTGGCTCTCGAAGTTTACCCTCTCCAGCTTGCTGGTGTTCTGAGGAGTCTTTTCTCCTACGCCGGTGGTGTCGAGACCCATGGACTTGTTGATGTCGGCTACTATCTTCTCAAAGTCAAGAATGAGTATCATTCCGTTGTCCAGCTTGGCAACGCCTGTGCAGAGACCTGCGTGCTCGTTCTGCGCAACCGAGGGGGGCTTTTCGATGTTGCTCCAGCTCAGCTTTACGATACCGCTGACCGCAGATACATGGAACGCAACGTGCAGGCGGTTGAACTCGCAGATAATGAGCATACCGTCGTTACCTTCCTCCTGCGGGATATCCAGCACCTTGTGCAGGTCTACCACGGTGATAAGGATATCACGGGGCATGAAGATACCCTCTACCGTATCAGGAGCCCCCGGCATGAGAGTCACGGAAGAGAAGCGCATTATTTCGCTTACCTTCGCAATATTTATGCCAAAGCATTTGTTGCCTACAAAAAACTCCAAAAGCTCAAGCTCATTAGTACCGCTTTCCAGCAGAATTCCGGTATCCATAGGCGTTTCCTCCGACCTAAATTTGATATGTATATCTATTATACCATAAAAGGAGCACGCAGCGAAGCGCAGTGCGATTCCTCTTAAACGGTAAAATATTTTCAGGCATTATAATAAATTATTTCCTCTTTACTTATGCCTAAAAATATTATACAACATTATATCAAAAAATTCAAGTCATTTTGTGAATTTTTTTTACACTGTGTTGCATTAGATCACTCCAACTCAAAAGCACCCGTGTAAAGGCTGTAATACTGCCCCTTCTCCTCTATCAGCCTGTCGTGGCTGCCCCGCTCGATTATCCGTCCGTGGTCAAGCACCATGATAACGTCGGAGTTCTTGACGGTGGACAGCCTGTGGGCTATCACGAACACCGTCCTGCCCTTCATAAGAGCGTCCATGCCCCGCTGTACTATCGCCTCGGTTCTCGTATCTATGGATGAGGTAGCCTCGTCCAGTATCATTACGGGCGGGTCTGCCACCGCCGCTCTTGCGATGGCAATAAGCTGGCGCTGACCCTGCGACAGGCTGGAGCCGTTGTTGGTGAGGTAGGTGTCGTAGCCGTCGGGGAGGCGGCTGATGAAGCTGTCCGCTCCCGCTAATTTTGCGGCGTTTATGCACTCCTCGTCGGTGGCGTCCAGCTTGCCGTAGCGGATATTGTCCATTACCGTTCCCGTAAACAGGTTGGTGTCCTGTAAAACTATGCCGAGGGAGCGGCGCAGGTCGGCTTTTTTTATCTTGTTTATGTTTATGCCGTCATAGCGTATCTTGCCGTCGGCTATGTCGTAGAAGCGGTTTATCAGATTGGTTATGGTAGTCTTGCCTGCGCCCGTTGCGCCTACGAACGCCACCTTCTGCCCAGGCTCGGCAAACAGGGTCACGTCGTGGAGCACCGTCTTGTTCTCCTCGTAGCCGAAGTCCACCTCGGTGAGCCGCACGTCGCCGGTGAGCCTTGTGTAAGTCACGGAGCCGTTTTCAGTGTGGGGGTGCTTCCACGCCCAGATACCCGTTCTCTCCTCGCACTCCACCAGCTCGCCGTTCACTTCCTTTGCGTTCACAAGGGTAACGTAGCCCTCGTCTGTCTCGGCTTGCTCGTCCATCAGCTCGAAGATACGGTTTGCGCCCGCAAGACCCATTACCACCGAGTTTATCTGGAAGGAAACCTGACCGATGTTTCCTGCAAACTGCTTGGTCATGTTCAGGAAGGGGACGGTCACCGCAATGGTGAAGGGAAGTCCCGAAAGGCTTAAATTCGGCGTTTCGGAAAGTACGAAGTATCCGCCCACAAGGGCTATCACAACGTAGAGGATATTGCCGATATTGTTCAGCACGGGACCTAAAATATTTGAGTAGGCGTTCGCCTGCCTTGAATCGGCACAGAGCTGGTCGTTTAGCTTGTCGAACTGCTCCTTGCACTCCTCCTCATGGCAGAAGACCTTTACCACCTTCTGCCCGTTCATTATCTCCTCGATGTAGCCCTCCTCCTTACCGAGGGAGCGCTGCTGCTTGATGAAGAATTTGGAGGCGCCGCCGCCGTACTTCTTGGTGATGAACACCATCACGGCAGTGCCCGCAAATACCACTAAGGACAGCCACAGGCTGTAGTACAGCATTATGCAGACTACGGTGACGATAACTATTCCCGTGGTGAGAAGCTGGGGAAGGCTTTGGGAAACAAGCTGACGGAGAGTGTCTATGTCGTTGGTGTAGGTGCTCATCACGTCGCCGTGGTTGTGGGTGTCGAAGTATTTTATGGGCAGCTTCTGCATTCCCGCAAACATTTTGATACGCAGCTTTGCAAGTATGCCCTGTGTGATGGTCGCCATCATGCGGTTGAATATCACCGCCGCCAAAAGTGACAGCACATAGAGCACCACCAGCACGATGACGTAGCTGAATATCTTTGCCGCCGCCGCCTCCCAGCTGCCGAATGCCCAGTTCTCCTCGATTACCGCTATTATGTTCTGCATGAAGATAGAGGGGATAGAGCTTACCGCTGCGCTGAAGATTATGCAGAATATCACCAGCGGCAGGCGGACGGGGTAGAATTGGAACATGGTCTTGACGACACGGCGGAAGGTGCCCTTTTGGGGGCGGAGCTTTATCTCCTTCATGTCAGGCTTTTCAGACATCGTACTCACCTGCCTTCTCGTCGTTTTCCGCTTTGTTCTGGGAAATGTATACCTCACGGTATATCTCGTTGCTGCGCATAAGCTCGTCATGGGTGCCCACGGCGTCTATCCTGCCGCCGTCCATGACGATTATCCTGTCCGCTTCCTCAACAGAAGCGGTGCGCTGGGCGATTATTATTTTCGTTGTGTCGGGCATGAAGCGTTTCATTCCCTGTCTTATAAGGGCGTCCGTTTTTGTATCGACTGCGCTGGTGGAGTCGTCCAAAATGAGTATTTTCGGCTTTTTCAAAAGCGCTCTTGCAATGCACAGGCGCTGCTTCTGACCGCCCGAAACGTTGGTGCCGCCCTGCTCGATGTAGGTGTCGTAGCCCTCGGGGAAGCTGCTCACAAAGTCGTGAGCCTGAGCTATTTTGCAGGCTTCGATAAGCTCCTCGTCGGTCGCCTCCTTGTTGCCCCAGCGGAGGTTTTCCTTTATGGTGCCGCTGAACAGGACGTTCTTCTGGAGTACCACCGCCACCTGATTTCTCAGGGTATCGAGGTCGTAGTCCTTTACGTTCCTGCCGCCTACCTTCACCTCGCCCTCGGTGGCGTCGTACAGCCTCGAAATAAGCTGTATGAGGGAGGATTTGGAGGAGCCAGTTCCGCCGATTATGCCTATCGTTTCTCCCGACTTTATGTGCAGGTCGATGTCCGACAGGGCGGGCTTGTCCGCACGGCTGGCGTAACGGAAGCTGACGTTGTCAAAGTCGATGGAGCCGTCTGCCACTTCAAACAGTGCATCTTCGGGAGAGGTCAGGGTGCTTTCCTCGTTAAGTACCTCAACGATACGCCTTGAGGACTCGGCGGATAGGGTTATCATGACGAATATCATTGATACCATCATCAGGCTGTTGAGTATCTGGAAGCTGTATGTAAGCAGGGCGGAAAGCTGACCTACCTGAAGCTCGGAGCCGGTGGTGGAAATTACCACGTAGGAGCCGAAGGACAGCACGAATATCATCACCACATAAAGGCAGAACTGCATTATCGGGCCGTTGAAGGCGAGTATTTTTTCGGCTCTGGTGAAGTCCTTCTGCACGTCCTCGGCGGCGGCGGTGAACTTCTCGCTTTCGTAGTCCTCTCTTACAAAGGACTTTACCACACGCATTCCGTTGATGTTTTCCTGTATCGAGGCGTTGATGGTGTCGTACTTCTTGAACACACGCCTGAACAGGGGCATTGTCTTTCTGATTATGGCAAACAGGGCAATGCCCATCAGCGGTATCAGCGCCACGAATATCCACGCCATTCTGCCGCCCATGACAAATGCCATTACAAAAGAAAATATCAGCATAAAGGGACAGCGGACGGCTATCCTTATTATCGTCATGAACGCCATCTGCACGTTGGTCACGTCGGTGGTGAGACGGGTCACAAGAGACGACGTGGAAAAGGCGTCGATGTTCTCAAAGGAAAAGCCCTGTATCTTGTAGAACATATCCTTGCGCAGGTTCTTGGCAAAGCCTGTGGAGGCGGTGGCGCAGGTGCGTCCTGCCGCCGTGCCGAAAATGAGGGACACCAGCGCCATTACCACAAGTATGCCGCCGTATATGGCTATCTCGGAAAACTCGCAGCCTGCCTGTATACGGTTTATCAGTCGGGCGGTGATGAAGGGGATTATGCACTCCATTATCACCTCGAGGGAGACCAGTATCGGCGTCCACACGGAGGGGCTTTTGTACTCCCGTACCGATTTCAGGAGGGTTTTTATCATGCTTTGAAGATTCTCCTTTCGCTGAGGGGTGAAGCGCACGCCCTCTTTTCTTTCTCTTTCGCTTGTCACTTAATTATAGTACAATTATTTTTTAATGTCAAGAATGGGTGAGGAGGTTTTGTTTTTGGATAATATGGAGGCGGGGGGCACGGATAGCTGCACCGTTCTTGGGAGGCGGCTTGGAGCGGGATCGGCATGAACTGCTGAGCTCCCGCATTCCTGTCGTGAACCTGTGCAGGAAGGGAAGTTGTGCGAGGCGGCGCAGCCGCGGTTGGGCGCTTCGCGCCCAACCCAATGATTTGCGAAGCAAATCATTGCTTTTCCGGCGGAGCCGGAAAAGGCGGC